>JAYUWD010000418.1:0-10465 GCA_043753735.1 Gemmatimonadaceae bacterium | reverse complement strand
AAGGACGCGTTTGTCGTGCAGCGCCTGCGTGATGCCGGCGCGATCATCATTGCCAAAGCGAACATGCACGAACTCGCGGCCGGCATCACCTCCATCAGCTCACTCGGCGGACAAACAAAAAACCCCTACGATCTTGGACGCTGCCCCGGCGGGTCCAGCGGGGGAACCGGAGCCGCGATTGCCGCGAGCTTCGCCGCCGTCGGATGGGGCTCGGACACCTGCGGTTCCATTCGCATTCCGTCGGCACTGAACAACCTGTTTGGCCTGAGACCGACGCAGGGAATGGTGAGCCGAAGTGGCATCGTGCCACTCTCGCACACGCAGGATATCGGCGGCCCACTGGCCCGTACGGCGACCGATCTCGCCATCGCTCTCGACGCGTCCATCGGCATCGACTCTGCCGACGCGGTCACGCTGGTACAGGCGTCGCATCCAACGCATTTCGTGACATCGCTCGATCGCAATGCGCTCCGCGGCGCGCGGCTCGGCGTTTTTCGCAACTTCTTCACTGACACCGACGCCGAGATCGCGGACAGTATTCGGAGCGCTATCGCCGTCATGAAGGCGAATGGTGCGGAAGTGATGGACGTGAATGTTGCCGACTTCGATAGCCTGATGGCCGGATCGAGTGCGATCAACAGTGAAACGAAATTCGACCTCATCGAATATCTGCGCACCGTGCCCAACGCCCCGGTGCACTCGATGCGCGAGATTCTCGATGGCGGCCTCTACGACCGCGCCCTCGAATCGCGATTCCGCACCGTCGACTCGGCTGTCACGCTCGACAGCGAAGTGCACCGTCGTGCGCTCACCAAACAGGTTATCCTGCGCAAACGCTTCGACACGCTCCTCGACAGTCTCAACCTCGATGCATTGGTCTTTCCCACGGTTCGGCAAAAGCCCACGCGCATCGGCGACGCACAGCTTGGCAGCACCTGCCAGCTGAGCGCACACTCCGGACTCCCGGCACTCAACGTTCCCGTCGGCTTCACCCAAGACGGGCTGCCCATCGGCATGGAAATGCTCGGCCGCGCCTTCACCGACACGCGTCTCGTTGCGATCGGATATGCCTTCGAACAAACCGGTAGCCGCCGTCGGGCTCCGCACAGTGCGCCACCACTTGTGAAAGGTCGCGCACCAACGCCAATCGCGATCACAGTCGTCGCCGTTGGAAACGGTGCGACGGCGCGGGCGTCGTTCCGCTTTGAAGAAACCGATGGAACGCTCGCCTGGAATGTGGCCGTCACCGGCAAGTCAGCGGGCGCTGTGCAGGCCGTAGTGCTTCGCCGCTCAGGCACACTCACAAGCAGCACGGGTGCGGACGTGCGTGTCATTGCGCGACTGCTCGGCCCTGACATGCAGAGCGGGCAGGGCACGGCCACGCTCAGTGGACTTGAGCGGCGGGCGCTCATGAGCGGCGGCCTGACGCTGGCGCTCTACGAACAGGCGAACCCGTCGACGCCGGTGAGCGCCATTCTCGTCTACCCCGCCTCGCGCCGGACGGCGTTGCTGAATTTTCCGTAGGACGGGTTTTTGTCCCGATGGTGGGCAAAGGCGCGCCCGTGCTTCAGCAATCGCTGACGTCGTCCGATGCTCAGGGTAGGGACGGAGGTTGGGCAATTCTCCCACACTTTTGGCGGGTCTCGCCAACTCGGCGATGTATTGGACACGCATGGACACACAACCCGTCGCGAACCGACCGTCCGCCGCGAGGCGGCTGAGTCGCACGTACGTGGTGGCATTCAGCGTTATCGCGGCGCTCGCATTCGCACGTGCGAACTACGAACTATCGCTTTCGCGCGGGGTGTCGTCGGAAGTTGAACGAGTAAAACTTGCCGCGCGTCAGGCCATGCTGACGCAGCAGCTGGTCAGCGCGGGGTTTGCGCTAGTTGCTTCGCCGACTGAACGTGTTCAAGCTGTGTTTGAGTTGCGAGTCGCGCGCGCTGAGTGGCGGATGGGGCAACGACGTCTTCTCGTCGGAGATCGCACCGAAACGCTCCCCGCGGCAGGTGCGGACTTACAGCAGCAATTGAAGGCTGTCGAGCCGCAGATCGTGCGGATCGACGGTGGTGTCGACCGCCTGATCGCTGCCGTTCAGCAGGAGAGCGAGGACCGAGAGCTGCGGGCGCTCGCCGATACCCTTGCTACGACTGGTCGCGGGCTTGTCGCCAGCTTCGACACGATAACGGACAACCTCGCCCGAGAGCAGCGCGAACACATGGTCCGCCTGCAGGGCATGACGGTTGGGTTCACCTGTCTGCTCTGGCTGCTGCTCGTCCTTACACACATCATCGTTTTCCGACCCGCGCTGCGGTCACTTGCCTCATCGCTGCGCTCCCAGCACGAAGACAACGCGCGTCTCGCCCAGCAGACGGTACAAATGCAGCTCGTGGCGGACAAACTATCGGCCACGAATGTCGAGCTCGAGGCGCAGCGCGAGGAGCTGGTGCGGCATCACGACGAGATGATGCACCAGCACGAGCTGCTGGAACAGCAGCGCGAAACGCTGATCCGCCGGACACGCGAGCTGACGCGACTGTCGGCCATCATGGACGCGACGCCCGATCCGGTGGCCGTGTATTCCGTCGACGGAAAAATGGAGTATGCCAACGAGGCCGCGCTGCAGATTCTCCAACCGACGGAACACGGTGGCGATTGGCGTCGCATCTTTCGCAATTTCTCCAGTTGGGCTGCGCGTCAGTTGCATGACACGAGCATTCCGTATGCGATCCAACACGGAGCGTGGCAGGGAGAGTCCGCGCTCCGCGGCAGCGACGGCGAAGATCGCCCGGTGCTGCAGACCGTGCTCGCACACTACGGTGCCGATGGCAGCCTTCGCACGATCTCGACGATCCTGCACGACATCACCGAACAGAAGCAGATGCAGCGTGAGCTCGCGGAGCGCGAAGCCCGCAACCGCGCCGTAATTGGATCATTGGCCGAAGGCATGATTGTCCAGGACTGCGAAGGTCGCATCGTCGCCTGGAATCAGAGCGCGGAACGCATTCTTCGACTGACGGGCGATCAACTTTCTGGTCGCACGTCGATGCATCCAGACTGGTGTGCGATAGATCCGATGGAGCAGCCCATTCCCGGCGATCGGCATCCAATCGTGCGCGCGCGTGTGGATGGCGAACATGTCGACGGTGAACTGCAGGGCGTGCGTCGTGGCGACGGCAGCCTGGTCTGGCTGTCGGTCAACGCGCGGCCGATGTATCGCGACGGTGATGATGATCATCGCGGCGCGGTTGCGACCTTCACAGACGTCACGCAGCAGCGTGCGCTCGCACACGAGCTGGAAACGCTCTCCGTCGTTGCGAGACAGAGCGACTATGCCGTGGTGACCACGAACGAATCGAGCGAGATTACCTGGGTGAATCCGGCCTGGGAGAGACTCACGGGCTACACGGTCGCCGAGGCGAAGGGGTGCTCGCCTGCGCACATTTCGGAAGGTCCTCACACCGACGCCGAAACAATCGCGCGTCGTCGGTTGGCGCTGCTCGCGGGGGAAAGCTTTACGGGGGACCTCCTCCAGTACCGCAAGGACGGAACGCCGTACTGGATCGAACTCGCGATCACACCGCTGCACGACGCGCATGGCAAGACCACGGGTCATGTCAGTCTGTCGCGAGATATCACGACACGTCGCGCCGCAGACCGCGAGCGACATCAGCTCGCCGCCGCACTGGCCGTCACCGCCGATGGCATTGCGATCACCGGGGTCGGTGGCGCGCTCGAGTTTGTGAATCATGCCTACGCGCGGATGCACGCCGCGCGCCCCGGCGAGTTGATCGCGACACCGTGGAGCGCGCTCTACGAGCCCGAAGAGTCGCGGCGTCTGGTCGCCACGGCAATTTCGGAGGTGACGTCAGTCGGTTTCTGGCAAGGGGAGTCAACAGGTCGACGGATTGACGGTACCCTGTTTCCGCAGGAGCTGTCGTTGACACTGTTGCCGCAGGGTGGACTGGTTGCGGTCGCGCGTGATGTGACTGAACGGCAGGCGGTGCAGGAGCAGCTACGCCACCATTCAGTACACGACGATCTGACAGGCTTGTTCAACCGTCGAGGGTTCATGTCGCAAACTTCACGTTTCCTCGATCTTGCCGCGCGACAGGGCAAGCGGTGCGCGCTGATCTACGGCGATCTCGATGGTTTCAAAGGCATCAACGACGCGTACGGGCATTCATTCGGTGACGCAGCACTGATCGAGATGGGTGCGATTCTCACTGCGTCCGTTCGCACTACGGATCTCGTGGCACGACTCGGTGGCGATGAATTCACCATCTTCGCGTACGAACTCGAATTGGATTCGGTCGTATTGTTGCTCGATCGCATCTCGACCGCAATCGACGCCTCCAACGAAGCACGTCGCAACGACCCGTGTCGCGACTGGCACCTCGGGCTGAGCCTCGGTGTCGCATACTTCGATCCGGAGGCGCCGAATGGTGTCGAAACAATGCTCCGTGCCGCAGATGCCGCGCAGTACGCGGAGAAGGCGCGCCGAAAGAAAGTGGGCGCCACACAGAGAGTCGCGTAGCGCGCAGCTATATCGCTGCGTTGCCAAGGGCCGCCGTCGCCAACGCCATCCGGACGCCCAAGTCCCTGTTGACGGTTGCCCTCCGTTGAATTCTGTAGTATGCTTATACGTATATGCGTATATCAAAGAATCCTTGGCGCACTTTTGCCGGACAGACAACCGCCGCTCTCGCGTTGTTCCAACTGAGCCTTGCCCTCAGCTTCTTGCCCGAGCAAGCACACGCTCAGGCGACGACGACTGGGGCGAGTGTCGAGGCCGTGCTTTCTCTGACTGGCGCGATCCGCGAAGCGGACCAGCGCGCCTTCGGTAATCGAGTCGCCGCTGCGGTCGTGGCGGCCCAACGGGCCCGCGCTCGCCTGCCGATTGCCGGCATCCTGCCATCTGCTCGGATCGAAACTGGGCTGATACGCACCACCGACCCGATCGCCGCCTTTGGCACCACCCTGCGCCAACGATTGGTGACGCCAGCGGCCTTCGATCCGGCTCGTCTCAACGATCCTGTGGCCGTTACCAACCTGCAGAGCGGGCTGATCATCGAGTTGCCGGTTCTCAACCTCGATGCATGGACCGCCGTGCGCGCAGCGCGAACTGCAGCGAACGCGAGCAGTGCGGCGGCCGATTGGGGAGCGGTCAACACACGTGCCGATGTGGTACGCGCATACTACGGCGCAGTGCTGTCGACTGAAAAGATTGCGACGCTGACACAGGTGCAGCGCGCCGCCGATGCCGCCAAGAGGCAAGTGCAGGCAATGATGCAGCAAGGGTTGGTCACCAAGGCCGATATGCTGCAAGCGCAGGTGCGTTCCGCCGAGATCGCGTCACAGTTGATTGGCGCACGCAATGACGCGGTGACTGCACGTCAGCGTCTGGCGCTACTGCTTGGTCGTGTCGATGATGTGCCGCTCGCACTGCCGTCTGCACTGCCATCTGAAGCATCAGTGCGCGCGCTCGCGGTGCACGACTCAATACCGCAGCGTACCGAGGAATCCGTCGCTGGACGTGGCGATGTGCGCGCAACTCGCGCAGCTGCGGCTGCTGCGCAGCTCGATCGTCGGCGTGCCGAGAGTGCGCTTTTGCCACGCGTGAACAGCTTCGCGCGCTACGACTGGAACGCCCCGAGCGGGCTGTTCGCTGGTCGAAAAAATTGGACGGTCGGTGTGCTTGCGTCGTGGTCGCTCTTTGGCGGTCACCGCGAACTCGTTGATCTCGTAGTTGCATCCGCCCGCACTGTTGGTGCACGCGCCGAGTCCGATGCGGCATTCGCTGCCGGCCGGCTCGATGCTGACACAACACGACGCGCTGTTGCGGTCGCGCTTGAGCGACTTGATCTGGCACAACTTGTCGATGAACAGAGCAGGGAGGCGCATCGTCTGGTCGAGAAGCGCTACGTCGGTGGTTTGGCGGCATTCGCGGAGCTCTTGAGCGCTGAAACTTCGGCCACCAGTGCGGCGCTTGCGCGGTCCGCGGCGCGCTATGCAGTCATCGATGCGATCACGATGCACCGGCGCGCCATCGGCGCAGATCCGGCGGAGCTGAGCGCCCTCGAAACCGCTCGCTAATACCGACCATGTCGCCACGCAATCAGCGCCCGAATCAGCAGACACAACAGCGCGAAAATCCCCGCAACGCTGCGACGCGCACTACTAACGGAGAAAGGCAGATGTCGCACGTTCGTACCGCATTGACGGGGGCACTCTTGACTATCGGCGCGGCCGCCTTCGCCGCCTGCAACCGGGACGCGCCCGAGCGGAAACCCTCGGCGCGCGCCACGGCGGAGAGCGCAACGCGCGTTGCGGGAGTCACGTTCGTTATTCGTGACACCACGATTGCCGTGACAGTCGATGCGTCCGGTGTTGCCGAACCGATGCAGCAGGCTGCGTTGAGTTCGAAGTTGATGGGGACTGTGCTCGCTGTCTTGGTGCGTGAAGGCGATGTTGTGCAGAGCGGACAGCCACTGGTGCGCATTGATGCGCGTGAGCTTTCTGCAAAGTCGGTGCAGCTCGCCGCTGCGGTTGCTGACGCGGAAGCGCAACAAAAAGAAGCGGCCGCCCACGCCTCACGCGTCCGGGCGCTCTATGCCGATAGCGCGGCGACACGTGCGCAGTATGACGCGGCTCAGACCGGTCTGGCACGTGCAGAGGCTGGCGTCCGTGCGGCGCGCGCTGCCGCGAGTGAAGTTGATGTGTTGGCCAGCTATGCGACCGTGCGCGCGCCGTTTGCCGGTGTGGTGAGCGCACGCACCGCTGATCCGGGAATATTTGCTTCGCCGGGCGTGCCATTGCTGACAGTGCAGGATGTGTCATCGCTGCGGATTCGTGTCACCGTGAGCGCCGATGCCGTGCGGCAGCTGAAACGCGGGCAGACGCTCACCACCACAATCGATGGCGCGGTTGGGCAAGCCACCGTCGAAGGCATTGTGTCGGCGAATGCAGGCAATCTTTTCGCAGTCAACGCGATCGTTCCAAACCGCGCAGGCGCCTATCGTGCCGGGAGTGCGGCGACGCTCTTCATTCCAACGGGAACGCAGTCGGTGTTACTCGTGCCGGTGTCCGCCATCGTGCGTGAGGGCGACCTCACGGGTGTGATCGTGCGCGGGGCACAGCGCGACGAGCGTCGCTGGATTCGCACCGGTGTCACTGTGGGCTCGCAAATTGAGATTACGAGTGGCTTGCACGCCGGGGAACAGATCGTGATTCCCGCGCGGTCGGGGGTTTAACGTGGCTCGCTCGCTCGGCATTTCAGGGCGTGTTGCGCAGGCGTTCCTGCATTCAAAGCTCACGCCACTCGTCATCGCGGCATCGCTCGCGGTCGGCGTGCTCGGAATCCTTGCGACGCCCCGCGAAGAGGAGCCGCAGATTTCGGTCCCCATGATTGATGTCATCTCGGTCATGCCCGGTGTGTCGCCACAAGAGGCGGAGAATCTTCTCGCGCGACCGATCGAGCAGCGCATGCTCGAACTTCCCGGTGTCGATCACGTCTACACAATATCCGGCGATGGCTATGCGATGGTGACGGTGCGCTTCAAGGTCGGCGAAGATCAGGAACGCAGCGTCACTCGTGTGCAGGCCAAGCTGGCATCCGCCTTGGATCAGGCGCCCGCCGGTGCGTTGCCGCCGATCATCAAGGCGCACTCCATCGACGATGTGCCGGTGCTGACCTTGACGCTCCATTCTCCCACTGTTTCCGCCAATGAGTTGCGTCAGATCGCGACGCATCTTGAGGACGAAGTTCGTACGGTGCCGGACGTCGCCCAGACGTTCGTGACGGGTGGGGCTCCGAAACAGATTCGTGTGCTGCTCGACGCAACGCGCCTGGCCGCGAGTGGCGTCACTCCGGGCGAAGTCGCAACGGCGTTACGTGGCGCGAACGCACGCCTGGTGGCAGGCGAGCTCGCCGTGCGCGACAGCGTTGTGCGGATTGAGGTGGGCGCGCCGCTCGTGAATGCGCGAGAAGTGGGCGCGGTCGTTGTCGCGAATCGCAACGGTGTGCCGGTTTACCTGCGCGGTGTTGCCGACGTGCGTGAAGACTTTGGCGAGACGGCGACATACGTCTCGCACCGCGAAGGCCTGAGCAGTGCGGAAGCTGCGGTCACAATCGCAGTCGCCAAACGGAAAGGTGCCAACGCAACGGCAGTCACGCACGCAGTGCTCGCACGTGTGCACGAGGCAGAGCGTCGGCTGGTGCCGTCGAATGTGACCGTCGCCACAACGCGCGACTACGGCGAGACTGCAGGAGAAAAGGCGCGCGAGTTGATGCTGCATCTGCTGATCGCGACGTTGAGTGTCACGGCACTTATCTGGCTCTTCCTTGGATGGCGCGAGGCGGTTGTTGTCTTGGTCGCTGTTCCCGTCACGCTCGCACTGACACTGTTCGTCTACTACGCGCTCGGCTACACGCTCAATCGTATCACGCTCTTTGCGCTCATCTTTTCGATCGGCATTCTGGTCGACGACGCGATCGTAGTTGTGGAGAACATCTATCGTCACATGGCGATGGGCGATCGCTCGCCGGAAGTGGCCGCCGTTGAAGCGGTGGATGAAGTCGGCAATCCGACCATTCTCGCCACATTCACGGTCATCGCCGCCATCCTGCCAATGGCGTTTGTAAGTGGCATGATGGGCCCGTACATGCGCCCGATTCCCGTCGGTGCGTCGGTGGCAATGGTGGCGTCGCTTGCAGTCGCGTTTGTCGTCACACCGTATCTCGCGTACCGATTGCTCAAAGGTCATGTGCATCAGACGCGCACGACCGCATCGCATCCGATCGACAACGGTAGTCGCGTTGATCGACTCTATCGCCGCATCATGTTGCCATTGATGCAGCGCCCAGGATATCGCCGGGGGTTTTATGGCGCTGTGCTGCTGATGCTTGTCGCAAGTACAGCGCTGGTCGCGGTCAAAGCGGTGCAAGTGAAGATGCTGCCGTTCGACAACAAGAGTGAATTTCAGATCGTGCTAGACTTTCCCGAGGGCACAACGCTCGAGACCTCGAACGTCGCAGCCTCTGAAATCGCGTCATATCTGAGTTCGGTACCCGAAGTCGTGAGCACGCAGGTGTATGCTGGCACATCTTCACCGTTCAACTTCAACGGATTGGTGCGTCACTATTTCATGCGTAGCGGTGCGAACGTCGCCGATGTTCAAGTGAATCTGAAAGCCAAGTCTGCTCGCAGTCGGCAGAGCCACGCCATCGCCGTCGACGTGCGTCCGCATGTCGATTCGATTGCGCGCAGCTTCGGTGCGTCGGCCAAGGTCGCGGAAATCCCGCCGGGACCGCCGGTGCTGTCGACACTCGTGGCCGAGGTGTACGGCGCGAACGATTCCACCCGACTTGCGGCGGCGATCGCGGTGAAACAGATCTTCGAGCGGACGCCCGGGGTTGTCGACGTCGATTGGACTGTCGAATCACCGCAAACAAAGCAGACGTTCCGCATCGATCGCGAACGTGCAGCACTGGCGGGGGCGAGTGTCGAGCAGATCACGCAGACGCTCTACCTCGCGCTGTCGGGCGCGCCGACTGGAGTTGCGAGTTCGCCAAGTGCTCGCGAAGGCGTGACGATTGTTCCGCGACTCCAACTGGAGCAGCGAGCAAGTGTCAACGCGCTCCTCGCGCTTCCGGTGGCAACGGCGCAGGGTGCCCAACCGCTCGCGCGCTTCGTTACGATTGCGACCGGGACGCGCGAAGGTGCGCGCATTCGGAAGGATCTGCGACCGGCGATATACGTGACCGGTGACGTAGCCCGTGAAATTGAAAGTCCGGTATATGCGATCTTAGAGATGAATCGCCAGCTCGATGACATCCGAGTGAATGGCGCCCGCATCGCGCGTTACAACGCGGTTCAGCCGACAACGCTCACTGAAACTGCGATCAAGTGGGATGGTGAGTGGCAGGTGACGATCGAAGTGTTTCGCGACCTCGGTCTGGCATTCGCAATCGTGCTCCTGCTGATCTATGTGCTGGTGGTGGGGTGGTTCCAGAGCTTCACGGTTCCGCTTGTGATCATGGCGCCGATTCCACTCACGCTGATCGGAATTCTTCCGGGTCACGCAATCAGCGGTGCGTTCTTCACGGCAACGAGCATGATCGGAATGATCGCGCTTGCCGGAATCATTGTGCGCAACTCAATCCTGTTGGTCGACTTCATTCAGCTGGAAGAATCGCGCGGTCGCCCACTCATCGACGCCGTGCTCGAAGCCGGTGCGGTTCGCTTTCGTCCTATCGCGTTGACCGCTGCCGCAGTTGTTGTCGGCGGGCTGGTGATGGTGCTCGACCCAATTTTCCAAGGGTTGGCAGTCGCACTCATCAGTGGTGCGATCGTGGCCACTGCACTGACGATGGTCGTGGTTCCCCTGTTGTACTGGCAGCTCAAACAGCGAGGCTCAGATGTGTCCTGACGCAATCATCCGTCGGTTTGCCGGTGTGTTCGTG
>JAYUWD010000417.1:0-3471 GCA_043753735.1 Gemmatimonadaceae bacterium | reverse complement strand
TCGACATGGAGTCGAGCGCGTACACCGATCGCACACTCGACACCTTCGAGCAGAAGTTGTATCCGGACTTCCGCGAGAACGTCGGCGTGGTGTTGCAGTCGTCGTTGCGCCGCACGCTCGATGACGTCGCGCGCGCCAATCGATTGCAATGCCGAGTGCGTATTTGCAAGGGCGCCTACCTCGAGCCGCCTGCGGTGGCATTTCCGGACAAGGCCGACGTCGACAAAAATTATGTCACCGCGATGCACCGCCTCATGGAATCGGGAAACTATCCCGGTATCGCGACGCACGATGAAGTAATCATTCAGGAAGCGAAGCGGTTTGCGAAGGAGAAGAATATCTCCCCCGATCGCTTCGAATTTCAGATGTTGTACGGCGTGCGTCGTGACCTGCAGGAACAGCTGGTGAGCGAGGGCTATCGCATGCGTGTGTATGTGCCCTTCGGAACCCAGTGGTATCCGTATCTCATGCGTCGTCTCGCTGAGCGCCCTGCCAATCTCGCGTTCATGACGGGCAACATCGTGAAGGAAATGATCGGTGGCTCATCATCAAAAAATACCGCTAATGGCTCGCGCAACGGTCCGCGCACTGGGGCGCACTGAGCTCGCACGCTGGACAGCATCTGCCCGCGGATCCGTCCAAGGGTGACGAGCGAACACTGGGCGGGTACATGGCCGTCCATGCGCGCCCCGCGGCCTTCGAAGCCGTCGATGGGTTTTCGTATTCCGCGGACATCCTCACGGACACGACAGGCGATCGCGCGGCACCATGGGGCGCGTATCTGTTCTTCGTGAGGTGGGCACGTGGCGAGCCCGAAGTGCAGGGGCATCTCGAGACCTCGTTCCTCATCACCGGGCAGAGTGAAGCGGTCGTTCGCCATCAACTCGGCGCGATGCAGCTCGCCACGGTCAAGGCCACGCTCGACGGACTCGTTCGCGGCGCGGTCGTGCATGCGGACGACAGCGCGGACCTGTCACCGTGAGTGAACGCGACGGCGTGGTGATGAAGGGAACCGGGGGCGTGTATCAGGTGCGTGCCGACGATGGCGAACTGTTTGATGTGTCGCTGCGCGGTCGACTCAAGCACGATAGCGGTCGCGAAGGGAAGCGCGATCCCGAGCGCGAAACGATGCGTCGCGTCGGGCGATTGGAAGGCGCTGAGCGGCCACTCAAGCTTGCGGTCGGCGATCGTGTCATGATTTCCAGCGACGCGAGTGAAACATCGTGGGCCATTGACGAGATTTATCCGCGACGCAGCAAGCTCGCGCGTCGCGCACCCGGTGGCGCCCGCGGCGAACGGGTCGTCATTGCGAATCTCGACCAGGTCATCGTGGTCTTTGCCGCCGCGAAGCCAGAGCCACATCCACGTATGCTCGATCGCTTTCTCGTGATCGCAGAAGCGAATGGACTCGCCGCCCGGATCGTCATCAACAAATGCGAACTCGCCAACGAGCGCGACATCCGCAAACGCTTTCACGAGTTCACCGACGCGGGCTATCCGCTGCATCTGACCAGTGTTGTGGCTGGCGTCGGACTCGAGGAGCTCCGTGCAGAAGTCGGTGGACGCAATTCGGCGCTGACCGGGCCTTCAGGTGTCGGCAAATCATCGCTCATGAACACGCTCTTTCCCGGGCTTGATCTGCGCACCGCCGAGATCAGTGAGAGTGTGAACAAGGGACGCCACACCACCGTCGGCGCGGTGATGCATGCGCTCCCGGGCGGCGGCTTTGTGGCCGACACCCCCGGGCTGCGAGAGGTCGGGCTTTGGGGGATCGATGTTACGGGATTGGGTCAATGCTTCCCGGAGCTGCGACCCCTTCTTGATGGATGCCGCTTCGCCGATTGCACCCACCTGGTGGAACCGGGATGTGCGATTCGGGACGCGGTCGCGGACGGTCGGGTAAGTCGCGGCCGTTACGAGAGTTACATCAAACTCCGCGAAGAGCTTGCTGAGTCGAACCAGAATTCATGGTGATCGGGGTAGAGAAAGCAACCTCGACAGTGCGCATCTGATGGCACGTGGGGGGCGTAGATAGTTCAGACCTCTATGCCACTCCTCGTCCGAACCCCATCGATGCCGTACCTTTCCTACCTGTACCACAGGCGGAAATCTGATTACGTTCACCTCCGATTCATCACCCGTCGTACCCTGAGTTTCGATCGGAGCACCATCGCTGCCTTGAACGTTCCTTCTTTGTCCACCGAGGACGATCTCGCTCGTGTAGCCGCCATGGCTCGCGGCGAGGACTCTGCCGCTTCGGCCCTGTACGACCGTCACAGCGCGGTCATGTACGGGCTTGCCCTGCGCATGGTTGGTGAGATCGCCGACGCAGAAGAAGTGGTGTTGGATGCGTTCGCGCAGGCTTGGCGCGATGCGACGCGGTACGATACGTCCCGCGGAACTGTCGTAGGGTGGTTGACCACGATCACTCGGACGCGTGCCCTCGACCTGATTCGCGCGCGTGGCCGTCGCGCCAGAATTAACGACACCGTCACCACGCAGCTTGACGAACCCGCCGCGATGGGCGAGGGCTTTCGGAGCCCCGATCTTCAGGTGGACGATGCCGATCGGGCGTCAGCGGTGACGTCAGCGTTGGGCGAGCTGCCGGAGGCGCAACGCCGCGCCATCGAGCTCGCTTTTTTCGAAGGGCTGACGCATCCCGAAGTCGCCGAACGCCTACGGGAGCCATTGGGTACTGTGAAAACGCGGATCAGGCTCGGCATGCAGAAGCTTCGCGACATGTTGGCTGTGATGGCCCCGGAGGGTGCGTCATGATGCCGCTTTCTTTGGACGAAATGCGTGACCTGGCCCCCGGCTTCGTGATGGGAACGCTATCCGCTCACGAGTTGGCGCAATTCAACGTCAACTTGCAGGACGCCGCTACTGCTGATGCACTCGCCCCGGAGATTGCAGCGCACCGCGCTGTCGTCGCTTTTTTGTCGACTGAGCGCGCTGTCACGCCGTCAATCGACCTCAAGAACCGGGTAACGGCCCGTATCGTTGCCGAGACAAGACGCACGGCCATGGGGGAAAAAGAGCGCGTGCTGGAGTCCCCAACGTCGCCGCAGGTAGTGAAGAGCAGCGCGACCGTCGCGTTACAGTTGCCAGTTCGTCGCGCCAGCAAAGCGCCATGGTACGGTGCAGGGGTACTCGCACTCGCGCTTGCCGCTGCGGTTGTTTTTGCAGTGCAGCTGAAAAACCAGGTCGACTCACTGAAGGGCGCAGTCACCGAGAAGGATGCACTTCTCAAGCGCAGTCTGGCACGGTTGGCTGAACGTGACGCGACGGTCAACATACTCACGACCGCCGGCGCAAGGCTGGTGCTGGTGCAGTTGGCTCCCTCGGCTCCGCGGGGCCCCGGGATCCAGCTCTTCTGGAACGTGAAGGACGGCAGGGCTGTCATCTACGCAACCGGGCTCAAGCAATTGGCAGCCGATCGCACATACTGCTTGTGGATGATCCGCGATGGTA
>JAYUWD010000416.1:0-3477 GCA_043753735.1 Gemmatimonadaceae bacterium | reverse complement strand
GCGTCCGCGCTTCGTCGACGAGGATCGAGTCCACTTCGTCGATGATGGCATAAACGTGTTGACGTTGTACGCGTTGGTCGAGCGTGACGACCATGTTGTCGCGCAGGTAGTCGAAGCCGAACTCGTTGTTCGTGCCGTAGGTGATGTCGCTCCCGTATGCCTCGCGACGCTCCCACGAGCCAGGCTCGGTGTCATCAAGGCACGCGACGGTGAGGCCCAGCCACCGATACAGGTGGCCCATCCACTGCGAGTCACGACGCGCGAGGTAATTGTTCACCGTCACCAGATGCGCGCCCCGACCGGGAAGCGCATTCAGGTACAGGGGCAGCGTGGCAACAAGCGTCTTGCCTTCACCCGTCGCCATTTCCGCGATGCGCCCAAGGTGCAACTGGATCCCGCCGATGAGCTGCACGTCGTACGGCACCATGTCCCACGTCAGCTCACGACCCGTAACGAGCACCGCCGAGCCTCTCAGTCGACGGCACGCTTCACGCACCGTCGCAAACGCCTCGGGAAGCAATTCGTCGAGCACCTCCGCGAGCACTTTGCGGAATTCGCCTTCAACGCCGCCGCGACCGTCGGCACCTTGCAACTCGGATTCGATCGAATCCCGTTCAGCGGCATCACTGGAGTTCCGCTTGGTCGCTTTCAGCGTTGCGATCTGCTCTTCGATGGGGCCGGTGCGCTCCTGAATGCGGGCGCGAAACTTCTCGCTCTGCGCCTGGATTTCCGCATCGGACAACTGCGCGAGACGCGCCTCGAACTCAACGATCTCGTTGATGATCGGCTGCACGCGACGACGCTCACGCTCGTGTCGCGTGCCAAACACACGACTGATCATTCCTTTCAGCATACAAACCTCATAACAGAACTCGATGGCGTGGAAAGCCGATCCGCGGGCGACCGCTCGCGCGCACGTATGTCACAATCGGCATCGAGGGCACCGTGGGAACGACGCCCGTCGCACCATCAGGCGCGCTCAGCGACGTGGTCAGCCATGGTAGCCCGAATGTACAAACCAGCAGAGGCGATGTAGGCCTCAACCGCAGCAGGAACAAACCCACGGATGGAGCGACCCGAACGCACCCGCGCCCTGATCTCGGTAGACGACACATCGACTCGGCGCGTTTCAAGACGAGGTGCGTCATGAACCGCTTGAACCACCGACGAACCGGTTTTGATGTCGGACAACGCCGGTTCGTCGCGTTGGTCAGCTGTCAGGCGATGCAACACGACCAGCTGCACCATCGACAGTAGTCGCTCCGGCTGGCGCCATCGCGGCAGCGTCGCAACCACATCATCACCGATCAGCAGGTGGAACTCCGCGGTCGGCCAGCGCCCGCGGAACGTCTCTACAGTCTCGACCGTGAAAGATAACCCGCCCCGGTCGATTTCGATGGGATCGACCGTGATCCCGTCGAGGCCAGCGAAGCAGCTTGCGACCATCGCCAGACGATCGACCGCTGGGGTTCGCCCATCCTGCTTGAGCGGCTGCATCGCCGCGGGCACCACCAGCAACAAGTCGAGCGTAAGCGCCTCGCGCGCATCCTGGGCAATCAGCAGATGGCCCACATGAGGTGGGTCGAAGCTGCCGCCGAAAATGCCGATGCGCATCGGCGAGAGGGTCGGCGCGCGAGTGGTCAGCGCGGCGCGGGGCGCGCGAGCCCCTGCGGCAACGGCACGTCCCCGGACGGCTTCTTGTCCTTCAACGCCGCGGTGTCGGTGGGTACAGAGCCACACACCCCAGTGACGTCGGCGTCCTTGGGATAGGCGCGCCACATGGCCGTGCACGTCTCCGCCGCGTCTTCCTTCCATCGGATTTTCGTGTAGAGCTCGTGCAGGCGCAGCCAGGCCAATCGTGCGGACTTGGTATTCGGATACGTCGTGACGACATCCTTGAAGTAGATGATCGCTGGATCGACGGCCCGACGGACCCGCACGTAGTGCATGCCGGTCAGGTAGTCCTTTTCGGCGAGCCACTCTTCGATATCGGCAATGCGCGACTTCGCTTCGACAACTTCCTTGGCGTCTGGGTACGACGACAGCAGCGCCCGCAAAATGGACGCGGCTTTCGTTCCATGTTCCGGATCGAGCGTCGGTTTATGCCAGAGCTTTTGATAGCTGCGACCGACTCCCAGCATCGCCGTGGGTGCGAGCGTATCATCCGGAAAACCGTCGGTCACGCGCTCGAACGACTGCGCGGCCAGCAGGAATTCCGACCTACGCTCGTGCGTCAGTGCGAGATAGAAATAGGCTGGTGCCAACAGTGGATCGCGCGCCGACAGATCGGTTGTCAGTCGTTCGAAGCCAAGTTGGGCATTGTCCCAATGCTTGCGCTGATACTCCAACACCGAGGCACGGAAGAGCGCTTCCGGGTTGGCGAAATTGCGCGGCTGGAAGCCAGGGGCGCATCCGGCCAAGGCGGCGGCCAAGCCGAGAAGGACTAACAGCTGCCAGTCCACGCGAAACGATTTCGAATTCATGCGCCCATCGGTACCCGAGAAATGCCCGACCGATCCATCGTCGCTTCGCTCACGAGCTGCGCCGCTCGAGTGGACGCGTGCCGGAAGCCAGCCCGATGACCCGAGCCTGTGCGGGCGATGTGGTGGCCATCACGTTGCGGGTGTCCACCACCAGGGTGGCCACATTGGCGACGTGCTGGTAGTCGACCTGCTTGTGATCGGTAATGACCACAACCGCATCCGCCCAGCGGAGCATTTCGTCGGACAACTCGACGCTTTTCCGCATACGCCCTTCCTCCCTGAACTCGCTCACGAACGGGTCATGAAATTCCACGTGCCCTCCTCGTTCCTCGAGCAGCTTGATCACGTCCAGTGCCGGGCTTTCACGCACGTCGTTGATGTCGCGCTTGTAGGCTACCCCTAGCACGAGAATGCGGCTGCCGCGCACCGACTTGCGGCTTTCGTTCAGCGCCCACGATACCTTCTCGACGACCCAATCCGGCATGTGCGAGTTGATCTCGCTGGCAAGATCGATGAAACGCGTCTTGTAATTGAGCGTACGCATCTTCCACGCAAGATAGTGCGGATCGAGCGGGATGCAGTGCCCGCCGATGCCTGGGCCCGGCGTGAACTTCATGAAGCCGAAAGGCTTCGTCGCCGCAGCGTCGATGACTTCCCAGACATTGACACCGAGCTTGTCACACACGATCGCGATTTCGTTTACCAGTCCAATATTCACGGCGCGGAATGTGTTCTCCAACAACTTCACCAGCTCCGCAGCTTCAGGCGACGAAACCGGCACGACGGTGTCGATGCAGCTTGCGTACAGTGCACACGCGACCTCAACGCAATCCGGGGTGATGCCGCCGACAACCTTCGGTGTGTTTTTTGTGTTGTAAATGGTATTGCCTGGATCCACACGCTCGGGACTGAAGGCAACAAAGACATCACGACCGACCACCAGTCCCCTCGCTTCGAGGCGCGGCTGCAGCAGCTCACGCGTCGTGCCCGGATA
>JAYUWD010000415.1:0-3486 GCA_043753735.1 Gemmatimonadaceae bacterium | reverse complement strand
CCTCGATGATGGCGCGCGGCAGCTTGAGGCGAGCACGTATCCGGCCGATCGGGGATTGGTGATCTGCTTCCGCGATGTCACAGCGCAACGAACCAGTGAACGCGCGCATGCAGAGGCGTTGTTTGAAAGTGAGCGACAGCTTACTACTGCCCAGCGCATTGCCGGCGTTGGCAGTTGGTCGTGGAACGTACAGACGAACGAAGTCTCGTGGTCGCAGGAGATGTTTCGCATCCAGGGTTACGACTCCGCAGTGGTGCAACCGTCGTTTGAACTCGTGCTTGCAATGGCGCTCGACGAGGAGCACCGCGCAGAATTTCTCGACGCGGTCAAGCGTGCATTATCGGGCGAGGAGACGTTCGACTTCGAGCGAACGATGCGTCGCCCCGACGGCGCCGTTCGAATGCTGCACACGCGGGGCGAAGTCGAGCGCGATGCGGCCGGCCAACCGCTGCGCATGACGGGTACCGCCGAAGACGTCACTGAACGTCGGCATGCAGAAACGTCATTGCGTCAGGCCGAGCAGGAGCTAAATCGCGCGCAGCGCATGGCGCGCATCGGCAGCTTCGTGCGATCATCGTCAACGGGACAGCTTTGGTGGTCGCCGATGACCCGTGCCATTCTCGAAGTGCCGGACGATCAGGATCCGACGCTCCAACTCGCACTTTCGCGTTTTCCCAAAGATGACGCGGCGCGCTACCTCGCCCTGATGACGCGCTCGGTCGAAACCGGTGAACCGTACGAGTTGGAAGCGGAAACGATCATGCCGAGTGGGCGCCAGGTGATCGTGCGCATCTCGGGCGAAGTCGATCGGGACATCAGCGGCAAGGCGACGAGCGTGCATGGCCTTCTCGCCGATATCACGCATCAGCGCGAACAGGAGCGCGCGTTGCGGGAAAGCGAAGAGCGGTTCCGCACACTGTGGGAAGCGTCGCCGGTTGGCATTCGTATGACCGATGCGAATGGGATCTCGCTGTACGCCAATCCGCGGCTGCTCGAGATGTTCGATTGCTCCTTCGACGATTTCCGCACCGATCGGTGGCGTGAGCGCATTCATCCGGACGATCGCGATCGCGTCGCCGCGGAGGGGCGTGATGCCATACTGAATGTCCGCGACAAGCGAGTCGAGTACCGTATTGTTCGTCTCGATGGTCGTGTGACATACATGCGCGCCACGGTCGCCATCATCCGCGGACGCGACAACAAGTTTGCCGGGCACGTAGGTGCGCTCGAGGATCTGAGTGAAGAAACCGAGGCGCGATTCGAGAAGGAGCGACTTGAGCGGCAGATGCACCAGGCGCAGAAGCTTGAGTCGCTTGGCGTGCTCGCGGGCGGTATTGCGCACGATTTCAACAACCTGCTCGTTGGTGTGCTGACCAACGCCAGCATGGCACTGATGGACCTCCCCCCGGAGGCGCCAGTCTACGACACGGTGCGGGATATCGAGCGCGCGGCACAACGTGCGGCAGACCTCACGCGCCAGCTGCTGGCGTACTCGGGGAAGGGGCGCTTCATCATCGAGCCGCTTTCACTTTCGGAACTGGCCGTCGAGATGACCCAGCTGCTGCGCACGGTGGTCTCCAAACGCGCGAGTTTGCAGCTCGATCTCCAGCACGATCTACCGCTCGTTCGCGGCGATGCCACGCAGTTGCGACAGGTGGTGATGAATCTGATCACCAACGCGTCGGACAGTCTCGACGAAAAGAATGGGGAAATTCTGCTGCGTACGTCCATGGCCGAAGTCACGTCGAATGAGCTGGGGATGGTGATGTTCGGCGGACCGCTCAGCCCGGGGAGTTACGTCGTGCTGGAGGTGGCGGATACTGGCAGCGGCATGGACGACGACACGCTGCAGCGGATTTTCGACCCTTTCTATACCACCAAGTTCACCGGGCGCGGTCTTGGGCTGGCTGCAACGATCGGCATCGTGCGTGGCCACGATGGCGCCATCGCCGTCAGCAGCACAGTCGGAAAGGGGACGAGCTTTTCGCTCTACTTCCCCGTGGGCGGCGGTCTGCGGCGTGAAGTGCCGGCCAGCACCACAATAGCGCTCGTGGGTCACGGCACTATCCTGGTTGTCGACGATGACGACGGTGTCCGCGCCGTGGCTCGCTCGCTCCTTCAACGGCAGGGCTTCACCGTCGTATTGGCCGTGAACGGAAAGGAGGCGGTCGAGCTGTTCGCCCAGCATCGAGCTGAGGTGCGGGCCGTCCTGCTGGATCTGACCATGCCGGTCATGAGCGGTGAGGAAGCCTTGCATCAGCTTCGGGCTCAAGACCCGACGGTGCGAATCATCCTGATGTCGGGCTATAGTGATGTGGACGTGGAAGGCACCTTTGCCGAGGCCGGCCTGTCCGGGTTCCTGCAAAAGCCGTTTCGCGCCGAGGATGTCTATCGGGCGCTGGCGGCGGCACTGGCCGACCAGTAGACATCCTTCGTCACTTCAGGGGTTTGCATGACGTAGGCGTACGACAGGCGCGGTCACGTCCTCGACGACAGCACCGGATCACCGTTCGCGCCACGTGATGCCTGCGGCGTCGGCTTCATCGCTCGCCAAAGCGGCGAACTTACGCACGAAGTCGTGGCGCTGGCACTCGAAGCGGCAGCGCGATTGGCCCATCGGGGCGCGTCGGCCACCGATCTTTCCGCCGACGGCGCCGGTGTGCTCAGCCGGATCCCGCGTCGCCTCTTCATCCTCGCAGCGTCGCGCCAGGGATTGCACCTCGCGGCTGACGAGTCGCTGGCGGTTGGGATGTTCTTCCCCCCCCACGCAGCCGGAGGCGTTGGCGCTTTCGCCGCGCGTCGTCGATGAAATGCTTGCTGCCGATGGCTTGCCGCTTCTCGGCTGGCGCGACGTGCCGGTGCGCCCGGAGGTGCTGGGCAAGTCGGCACGCGATGCCATGCCGCGCATTCGACAGGTGCTTGTCGGTCGCCAGACGGCCCAGTGGATGACGACGCGTGGGAGCGGCAACTATATCTCGCGCGTCGCGAGATGGAGCATCGCGCTGAAGCCCTTGGACTTTCGCCGTTCTACATTTGCTCGTTGTCGTGCAGAACGCTCGTGTACAAGGGGCTTTTTACCGGCGGTCAGCTGGCGGATTTCTACCCCGATCTGCGCGACCCCGCATTCGAGTCGGCGATTGCCGTATTCCACGAGCGGTATGCGACCAACACGTTGCCGCGCTGGGAACTCGCGCAGCCGTTCCGCATGCTTGGGCACAACGGCGAGATCAACACCTTGTGGGGCAATCGCAACGCGATGGCAATGCACGCCGGGTTGCTGGACTCGCCACAATTCGGCGACAAAGGAACGCGGCTGCGCGATCCCATCCGTCCACGTGGCAGTGATTCCGCGAGTCTCGATAACGCACTCGAATTGTTGGTGCGTGCGGGACGTTCCCCCGTGCATGCCGCCATGATGCTCGTGCCGCAGGCGTGGGAGAAATATCCCGATGTCGAGCCGGCGGTCAAAGCGTTCTACGAGTATCA
>JAYUWD010000414.1:0-10548 GCA_043753735.1 Gemmatimonadaceae bacterium | reverse complement strand
AGCTCCCCGAGATGTCACAAGAGTTGGCCGATGCTGGTCTCGATCGTGTGAACATCAGTGCGGACTCACTGCAGCCGACGCGTGTGGTAGCCATTGCGCGCCGGGACTTGAAGTTTGATCTGGTACAAGCGGCGACCGCTGCAGAGCGCGCCGGCATCGGGCCCATCAAGATCAATGTGGTGGTCATGCGCGGTATCAACGATGACGAGGTTGCCGATTTCGCCGCGCTGACACGGCAGCATCCATGGCATGTGCGTTTCATCGAGCTGATGCCCGTGGGTGAGCTGCGGGAACTGACGTGGGATCACGTCGTGCCTAGCGATGAGGTGCTGCAGCGTGTGCGTGCGCTCGGCGAGCTGATTCCCGACGCCGGGCCAAAACTTGGCAATGGACCGGCAACGTACTGGCGATTGGCAAACGCGCTTGGTACGGTCGGCGTTATCACGCCCATGACACACACGTACTGCGAAACGTGCAATCGCGTACGACTGACGGCCGACGGTCGCCTGCGCACATGCCTGTTTGGGGACCACGAAATACTCTTGCGTGATGCGCTCCGAGCAGGTGAGCCACTCGCTCCACTGTTCCGACAAGCCCTCTCGGAAAAGCCCAAGGAACACGCGTTGCTTCAGATGCGCGTCGGTGGTTTGCGCGCGCTCAGCGAAGTTGGTGGTTGAGACGTGATGATGCGACTGTCACAACCGTGTTGCTGCTGTTTGTGCACCGACCTAATTTGCACTGATATTCAAAAGTTTTTTCAGCCGGTCCGCAGCGAATGTTACGAAGCATTCACTTCGCTCGGTCAATCGTTCGGAGACTCGACATAACATGGTGAACAAAATCACGGTGGTCGGCGCGGGTAACGTCGGTGCCACCACAGCGCAGCGTATCGCCGAGAAATCACTTGGCCGCACCGTCGTCATGGTCGACGTAGTGGAAGGCATCCCTCAGGGCAAGGGGCTCGATCAGTGGGAGTCCGCGCCGATCGAGGGGTTCGACTCTCGCGTCATCGGCACAAACAGCTACGACGAAACCGCTGGCTCCGATATCGTTGTGATCACGGCCGGCATCGCCCGCAAGCCGGGCATGACGCGCGACGATCTGCTGAATACCAACGCGGGCATCGTGAAGACGGTGTCGGAACAGGTGCGGAACACGTCGCCCGACGCAATCGTTATTGTGGTGTCCAACCCGCTGGACGTGATGTGCTATGTCGCAAAGAAAGTGACTGGCTTTCCGCGCGAACGCGTGATCGGGATGGCTGGTGTGCTCGACACGGCGCGGTATCGCTCGTTCCTCGCCGAGGCGCTCGACGTTTCGGTGCGTGACATTCAGGCCATGGTACTTGGTGGTCATGGCGACACGATGGTACCGCTCATTTCGTATACGACCGTCAGCGGAATTCCGGTCACGCAGCTGATGCCCCGTGAGCAGCTCGATGCGATTGTGCAACGTGCGCGCGACGGTGGCGCTGAAATCGTGCGGCACCTGAAAACCGGCTCAGCGTATTACGCGCCGTCTGCCGGTGCTGTCGAAATGGTCGAGGCAATCGTTCTCGATCGCAAGCGCATCCTGCCTTGTGCGGCGTGGCTTGAGGGTGAGTATGGGCTTTCCGGACTGTTTCTCGGGGTACCGTGCAAGCTTGGACGAAAGGGACTCGAGAAGGTGCTTGAAATCGAGCTTACCGCCGATGAACGAGCAGCGCTTGAACGCTCCGCGCAGGCAGTGCGCGAGCCGATGTCGGTGCTCACCTTCTGATCTGACCGAACCGGCGCGCTCACCCTCGTGAACGCGCCGGCTCTTTCCTACACCTCGCTTATGTACGCTCTTACGCGTTTTTGGCAGAGCACGATTGGCAAGAAGGTCGTCATGGCAGTGACGGGGATTGTTGGCATTCTCTTCGTCATCGGTCACATGTCTGGCAACTTGCTCATGTTCAAGGGGCAGGATGCGATGCACCAGTACGCATTGCTGCTCCGCACGAGCATGCCGCTCCTCTATTTCATACGCACTGTACTGGTGGCGTGCGTTGTACTGCACGCGATCTCTGCGTATCAGCTCACCATGTTATCCCGCGCCGCTCGTCCGAACGGCTACACGGAGCGTCGGCCGCAGGTGACGACCTTTGCTGCAAAAACCATTCGGTGGGGCGGGGTGCTGCTGCTGGTGTTCATCGTCTTCCACCTGCTGCAACTCACACTCGGCGTAGTGCATCCGAGTTATGTGCATCTGGATCCGTACAACAACGTGGTGACGGGACTTCGGAATCCAATCGTCGCGGTCTTTTATCTGCTCGCGATGGGTGCACTCGCACTGCACCTGTATCACGGTACGTGGGCGGCGGTTCGTACGCTTGGCGCAGCGCGTCCAGCGCAGGCGCCGCTCAAGCGGAAGATCGCGCTGGTACTCGCAATCATCGTCGCGACCGGATTCGTGATCATCCCAATCGCTGCCGTGGCCGGATATCTCAAAGAAGCTCCACCACTCGTGGAGACATCGACCGCAAACGCACTGCACGCCCAACGGGCACCTGTTGCTGCGTTGCCCGCCGGGGAGGCTCGTTGATATGCTCGACCTGAACTCAAAGATTCCGAGTGGTCCCCTCGAAGAGAAATGGGATCAGCACAAGTTCTCGATGAAGCTGGTGAATCCGGCCAACAAACGTCGCCATCATGTGATCGTGGTCGGCGCGGGATTGGCGGGCGCATCAGCGTCGGCGACGATGGCCGAGTTGGGTTACAAGGTGTCGACGTTTGTGTACCACGATTCGCCGCGCCGTGCGCACTCGATCGCCGCGCAGGGTGGAATCAACGCGGCGAAAAATTATCAGAACGACGGCGACAGTGTACGTCGCTTGTTCTACGACACGATCAAGGGCGGTGATTTTCGCGCGAGAGAAGCCAACGTTTATCGGTTGGCCCAAGTGTCGGTGAGCATCATCGACCAGTGCGTCGCGCAAGGCGTTCCGTTTGCACGCGAGTACGGTGGGTTGCTCGCCAACCGTTCGTTTGGTGGTGCGCAAGTGTCGCGCACGTTCTACGCGCGTGGTCAAACCGGGCAGCAGCTGTTGCTTGGCGCGTATCAGGCGCTGGAGCGACAAATCAGTTTGGGCGCTGTGAGCATGCACACGTACGAAGAGTTGCTCGATATCGTTGTCGTGGAAGGGCATGCGCGCGGCATCGTCACGCGAAATCTGAACACCGGCAAGATCACGTCACACGTGGCGGATGCGGTTGTGCTGGCAACCGGCGGCTACGGAAACGTTTTCTACCTGAGCACGAACGCCAAGTATTGCAACACGTCGGCGATCTGGCGCGCGCACAAAAAGGGCGCAGCGTTTGCGAACCCATGCTACACGCAGATCCATCCGACCTGCATTCCTGTCAGTGGCGAGCATCAATCAAAGTTGACGTTGATGTCGGAATCGTTGCGCAACGACGGTCGCGTATGGGTACCGCTGGCGCAAGGCGACAAGCGCACCCCGTCGCAGATCCCGGAGTCGGAGCGCGATTACTTTCTGGAGCGAAAGTATCCGAGCTTTGGCAATCTGGCGCCGCGCGACATCGCGTCGCGTGCAGCGAAGGAAGTGTGTGACGATGGACGTGGCGTCGGGCCTGGTGGACTTGGTGTGTATCTCGACTTTGCCGATGCCATCGAGCGCCTCGGAAAGAACACGATTCGAGAACGGTACGGCAATCTGTTCGACATGTATCAGCGCATCACGGATGAGAATCCGTACGAGCTACCCATGCGCATCTACCCGGCCGTGCACTACACGATGGGCGGTTTGTGGGTGGACTACAACCTGATGACCACGATTCCGGGATTGCACGCACTTGGTGAATGCAACTTCTCCGATCACGGTGCGAATCGGCTTGGTGCTTCTGCGTTGATGCAGGGATTGGCCGACGGCTACTTCGTTCTGCCGTACACGATCGGCGACTACATCGCGAGCAGTAAGCTGGCGACGATCGACACTACACATCCCGCGTTCAAGGAAGCTGAAGCGTCGGTGTTGGGAAAACAGAACAAGCTGCTTGGCATCCGGGGCAAGCGCACTGTCGACTCGATTCACAAAGAGCTCGGCCGGATCATCTGGGACTACTGCGGTATGGCGCGCTCGCGCGAAGGACTGACCAAAGCCCTTAACGATCTGCTCCCCAAGCTCAAGCATGAATTCTGGACCAACGTGAACGTGCCAGGTAACGGGGACTCGCTCAATCAGTCGCTTGAGAAGGCCGGGCGTGTTGCTGATTTCCTGGAGCTCGGTGAGCTGATGTGTCGCGATGCTCTGCATCGCGAAGAGTCGTGCGGTGGACATTTCCGCGTCGAATATCAGGATGCGGGCGAGGCGAAGCGCAACGATGAAGAGTTCGCGTATGTCGCGGCTTGGGAATATGCGGGTGAAAATGCGCCTCAGATTCTCAACAAGGAACCGCTGATGTACGAGAATGTGCACCTGTCCACGCGGAGCTACAAATAATGAAGCTCAACCTCAAGGTCTGGCGTCAGAGCGGACCGAAAGCACAGGGAACGCTCGAGCCCTACACGCTCGATGGCGTGAGCAGCGACTCGTCGTTTCTCGAAATGATCGACATGCTCAACGAGCAGTTGACCACCACGGGAAAGGAACCCATCGCATTTGCGCATGACTGTCGCGAAGGGATCTGCGGCTCGTGTTCGATGATGATCAACGGTCAAGCACATGGGCCGTGGAAGGGGAGCGCGACCTGTCAATTGCACATGCGCGCTTTCAAGGACGGCGACACGATCACCGTCGAACCGTGGCGCGCGTCATCGTTTCCGGTGATCAAGGATCTCGTCGTCAATCGTTCTGCGTTCGATCGCATCATCCAGGCCGGCGGCTTCGTTTCGGTCAACACCGGCGGGGCCCGTGACGCGAACGAAATCCTGATCGGAAAGGAAGTACTCGACGGGTCGATGGATGCGGCTGCCTGCATCGGTTGTGGCGCTTGCGTAGCGGCATGTCCCAACGCATCTGCCTCGCTCTTTACGGGTGCCAAGATTGCACACCTGGGCGCACTTCCGCAGGGACAACCGGAGCGTGATCGTCGTGCGCTGTCGATGGTGGAAACCATGGATCTCGAAGGTTTTGGGCATTGCACACTCGTCGGTGAGTGCATGGAAGCATGCCCGAAAGAAATCAGCATCGATGTCATCAAGACGATGAATCGCGACTATCTCAAGGCGACCGCGCGTCGCCAGGAGCCCAAAGCCGCTTCGGCGGGCGCAGGCTGATCGTGCGGCGCGCGGGAATGTTTCTCGCGCTGATGGCTGGCGCAGCAATGGCGCTCATGCAAGCGCCGTTGTTCGCACAGACTGGGGAGAATCCGGGTGACCTGATACGCGGTGATGTAGTGCGAGGGAAAGCACTGCTCACCGCGTTTCGTGATTCACTGCCAAAGAACAGTGGGAACGCGTTGCGGTGTACCAGCTGTCATCTCGAGGACGGGACGCGCGCGATCGCGATGCCATGGCTCGGCACCGCTCCACGCTACCCGCGTTATCGCGCGCGCCGCGGGTCTGAAGAAACGTTGGCGCAGCGTGTGAACGAGTGTGTTACACGCAGTCTTGCGGGGCAAGCACTCGCTGAAGACGGACGTGATATGCGTGACATACTCGCGTATCTCGACTCGCTTGGGCATGCACCGCGTCCGACGGGCCCCGACACCGTGAGACTCGTTGGCGACGTTGCATCGGGCAAGCGAGTGTACGCAGCGACATGTGCGCGTTGTCATGGTTTAGCGGGTGCGGGTGGACTCGCGCCAGCCGTGTGGGGAAGCAAGAGCTATTCGATCGGCGCGGGACTCGCGAGGCAGACGGTACTGGCCACGTTCGTGCGTTGGAACATGCCCTACGATCACAAGGACACGCTTTCGAATCAGCGGTCGGCCGACGTTGCCGCGTACGTGTTATCACGCCCGCGTCAGGATCATCCGGGCAAGGCCCACGACTGGCCCAAGGGCGACCCGCCGGACGACGTTGCCTATGCAACGGACGGTGCGCGCGCGTCGGGGAAACCGCTGCCAAGAACGCGCCCACTGCTCCCTCGCCGTGTGCCACCAACGGCAGCGACATCGACCGTCAAACCGTCTGCGAAACCTTCTACTCCGCGATGAATCCCATGACGCACTTGTCCTCAGAATCGAACGCGTCCGCCGAGCACGAATCGCCGCGTCGTAATTTTCTTGCGCGCGTGCTTGCACTTGGTGCGACGGTTGGCTTCGGCGTGTTGGCGCAGCCGGTCGGAGCGACATCGACCGCGATCATTGGTCAAGAAAACGACGAGCCATGGATGAAGCGACTCGGCGGAGGCAATCGCGTGATCATCCACTCTCACCTCGCCACGGATGGGCAGGCGATTACGTGGGCTCGCACTTTTCTTGAAGCGCAGAAGAACGCGTACAAGCGGCAGGACCGGGAGAGCACGGTCGTTGTCGGACTCAACGGCCGCGCCATCGGTTTGCTCTTCAACGATTCGCTGTGGGCCAAGTATCCGATCGCGCAAACGATCGCGATGACCGGCACGCAGAACCCGAACGGTCCGCAGGGCTCGGACGCCGTTGCGCAGCTCTCGGCGCGCGGCGTGATCTTTCTCGTCTGTCAGAATTCGCTAAACGCCTCGGGCTCGCGGTTCCTGCCCGAAGCCGCACGGTCGGACGCAGCGCAGCGAGCGGAGTTCGCGCAGGAGGCCAAGGCGAATCTGTTGGCGGGTGTTGAGGTTGTCCCCGCGATGGTTGTCACGCTGCAGCAAGCGCAGGATCGTGGCTGCCGCTACATCTACGCCGGCAGCTGACGCTTCAGCCACGAACGTCAAACTCAGCGTCAGACCCGCGGCAGCGTCACGCCCGTCTGCGACTGATACTTTCCCTTTTTGTCGCGGTAGCTGATTTCCGGCTCTTCATCGCCAGTGAAGAACACCACTTGGGCGATCCCCTCATTCGAATAGATCTTCGCCGGCAGGGGCGTGGTGTTCGAGATTTCAAGCGTCACATGTCCTTCCCATTCAGGCTCAAAGGGCGTGACGTTGGTGATAATGCCGCAACGCGCGTAGGTGCTTTTCCCAACGGTAAGCGTGAGCACATTGCGCGGAATGCGGAAGTACTCGACGCTGCGGGCAAGCGCGAACGAGTTTGGCGGGACGATGCAAACGTCACCTTCAAATTCGACGAAGCTCTTGGGATCGAAGTTTTTCGGGTCGACGATCGAGCTGAGCACATTCGTGAAGATCTTGTACTCCCGCGCGACGCGCATGTCGTAGCCGTACGAGCTAACCCCGTACGAGATCACGCCCTGGCGGACCTGACGGTCCTCGAAGGGTTCGATCATGGCATGTTCGCGCGCTTGGCGGGTGATCCAGCGGTCGGAGCAAAGCCCCATGGCCGAGGTAGTCGAAGGTTGGAAAGGTGACGAGCGATGAGTAGCGGTAAGCTATGGTCGCGTCGACCTACGCACCACCAACCTTGTTGAGCCGAGGCGGTCCCGTTGCTACCTTCCGTCCATCCCATGTGAATTCTTTCACGAGGCAGGCGTTCTTTCGCCCGGTTCGGCTCTGATGCTTCGAAACTACCTCCCGGTGCTGTTGCTACTGGGTTTCGTCATGTTCAACGCGGTGGTCATCATTGGCCTCTCGCACTTGAGCGTTCGCGCGCAACCGACTGCGGTGAAGTTGCAACCGTACGAGTCCGGAATTGCGCCCCTTGGCGATGCGCGCGACCGCTTTTCGGTCAAGTTCTATCTCGTCGCGATGCTGTTCATCGTCTTCGACATCGAAACCGTTTTCATGATCCCTTGGGGAGTGCACTACCGGCAGCTTTCGTGCGCGGTGCCGATGGTTGCCGATGCCTGTCCAACGGGGCAGCTGTCCTTCTTCGGACTGGGTGAGATGCTGGTATTCGCCGTGATCCTTGTAGTCGGCTTCGTGTACGTCTGGAAAAAGGGAGCACTCACGTGGGAGTGACACCGGCACTCGATCGCCGCGTGATGCCCGTCGATCCGAAATCGCAGGATGGATGGGTTACGTCGCGTCTTGATTTCCTCGTCAACTGGGCGCGGGCTGGCTCGATGTGGCCCATGCCTTTCGGGACGGCCTGCTGCGCCATCGAATTCATGTCGACGGCTGCGAGCCGCTTCGACCTCGCGCGTTTTGGCATGGAGCGCTTGAGCTATTCGCCGCGTCAGGCCGACGTGTTGATCTGCGCCGGCCGAGTACCGTACAAGCTCGCGCCAGTGATCCGTCGCATCTATCAACAGATGCCGCAACCCAAGTGGGTGATTTCAATGGGTGCCTGCGCTTCGACTGGCGGCATGTTCGACAATTACGCCGTAGTGCAGGGGATCGACACGATCATCCCGGTCGACGTGTATGTGCCGGGTTGTCCCCCGCGCCCCGAAGCCTTGATACATGGCATCCTGATGTTGCAGCAGAAGGTGATGCGCGATCGGATGCGCGATGGCACGCTGCACACCGAAATCGAGCCTGATCCGACGAGCCAGCTGTACATCCCGCCCTCACGCATCGACGAACTGTCGGAACCGTTCGGCAACTCGGTCAACCAGACGCGTTCAAACCCGTGACGGCACCGAATCTTCCCGTTCCGCCTGCGGATACTGACCATGACGGCATGCCGTCGACACCGCGCAACTTGCCGCACCGCGGCGGCGCGCTGAATCCGTCCGTGGATGCACTCGTTGCGCGCTTCGGCGATGCGATCCTGCGAAGCGAAGCGACGTGGGGCGAAACGACTGTGTTTGTACGCGTCGATTCGTTGCATGACATCGTACAATGGCTGCATGACGAGCCGATCCAGCGTTACGACTATCTCGTGGACGTGACTGCGGTCGAGTATCGCGACGTGATGCGTCCGCTGGAAGTCGTGTGGCATCTGCGCGCGCTGGGCCATCGTCGCTTCTTGCGACTCAAAGTCGAACTCCCCAAGCGCGGTACGCTGACCGTGCCGTCCGTGATCGACATCTACTCCGGTGCTGATTGGTTGGAACGCGAGTGTTACGACATGTTCGGCATCAAATTCGACGGCCACCCTGACCTGCGGCGCATTCTCCTTTGGGAGAATTATCAGGAGGGGTTTCCACTTCGAAAGAACTTCCCGCTGCGTGGGCGCTTCAGTCGAGCGGAACAGCTCAAGCAGGCCCTCGCGCAGGATCCCGAGTCGCGCTACTCGATGAATGAGCTGTCGATCGCTGAAGCCTTCGACTCTCTCCCCGAAGACATGCGTCTCCGCTTGGCGGAAGATCGCGCGCGCACCGGCTCCGAGGGCGGCGAATGACGGAGACCGCGACGCGCCGTACCATCGAAGTGGCACTCGGTACCAGCGGACTCGATGCCAACGGAATCCCGATTCGCGCGCCGTTGGTGGTGCAGGGGCAGAACGCAGTCGCGCTCGATGGGACGTCGACGCACGAGCCCGAGCTCGACTCTGACCACATGCTCATCAATATCGGCCCGCAGCACCCCGCAACGCATGGCGTGTTACGGTTGGTGCTCGAACTCGATGGCGAGACCGTGGTGCGTTGCATTCCGCACATCGGCTATTTGCACTGCGGCTTTGAAAAGATCGGCGAGTATCGCCAGTACAATCAGATCATTCCGTGGACCGATCGCGAAGACTATCTCAACTCGCCCGGTAACAACGTCGCTTTCGCGATGGGCTGCGAGCGTCTTTTTGGTGTTGAGATAACGCCACGCTGCACGGTGTTGCGTGTGATCGCGATGGAACTTTCGCGCATCATGTCGCACGTCGTGTGGCTCGGCACCACGTCGGTGGACATCGGTGCCTTCACCCCCTTTCTCTGGCTGTATCAGGAACGGGAAAACGTGTATAACCTGCTCGAAGGGTGGGTCGGCGCGCGGCTCACCACATCCATGACCCGTGTTGGCGGCATGGCCGCGGACATTCCCGACGGGTGGCTGGACGGATTGCGCGCGTTCATCAAGGGCTTTTCGAAGACGCTCGAAGAGTCGGTGAAGATGTTGGAGACTAACGCGATCTGGGCGGGGCGCACGGTTGGACTTGGTGTAATGACCGCCGAGGAAGCGGTGAACGCCGGCCTGTCAGGTCCGATGCTTCGCGCGTCGGGTGTCGCATATGACGTGCGCAAGGATTTTCCGTACATGGACTACGAGACGTATGATTTCGATGTGCCTGTTGGTACGGCCGGCGACGTGTACGACCGGTTCCTGGTGCGCGTGGAGGAAATGCGTCAGAGCATTCGCATTCTCGACCAGGCGGTTCGCCGTTTGCCCGATGGTCCGGTCAACATCGACGACCCGCGTCTCATTCTCCCGCCCAAGCACAAGGCGACGAGCGAGATGGAATCGATGATTCATCATTTCAAGCTCGTGATGGAAGGACCCCGGCCGCCAGCGGGCGAATGCTACGTCGCCGTGGAAAGTCCAAAGGGTGAGAAGGGCTACTACATGGTGAGCGACGGATCGGCCAAACCGGTGCGGTGGCGCATCCGACCGCCATCGTTCGTGAATCTCTCGGCGATTCCCAAGATGGTGGA
>JAYUWD010000413.1:0-3488 GCA_043753735.1 Gemmatimonadaceae bacterium | reverse complement strand
CGACGCTAAGGAGCTAGCGCGCCTTCGGCGTGGCAAGCGCGTCGCCGATGACGGTGCAGGCGATCACCGTGACGATCAGCAGCACGCCCGGCGCGAGTGCGATCCACGGTGCGATCAACAACCATTCGCGCCCGCCGGAAATCATGTTTCCCCAACTCGCAGCAGGCGGCTGAATCCCGAGTCCGAGAAAGGACAAACCACTCTCGAGCACAATCGCGTTTCCAACACCAAGCGTGATTGCCACGGTCGCACTGCCAAGCGCGTTCGGAAGCACGTGCCGCCACAACACTCGACGCGACGGGATTCCAAGTGCCGTCGCGCCTTCAACGAAAGGCAGCACCCGCACTCCCAGCACGTCGCTCCTCACCAGCCGCATGATCGACATCCACCCGGTAAGTCCGAGCACGATAATCACGACACCGAGTCCCGGTCCCCAGAGTGCCGCGATCACGAGAAGCAGCACGAGACGCGGCACCGCGAGCAGCGCGTCACCGATTGCCAGAATGAGCCGCTCCACGGCGCCGCCGCGCCACGCCGCGATTGCGCCGAGTGCAACGCCAAAAACGCCGGCGAACACCGATCCCGCCACACCAACGCCAAGCGAGATGCGGGCGGCAAGCCAGAGTCGCATCAGCACATCGCGTCCAAAGGCATCGGTGCCAAGCATGTGCCAAACTCCGCCGCCGTCACGCGCGAAAGGCGGCACAAGCCGTGTTGCGAGCACGTCACCGATTCGCGACGGATCCCGCGTTGCCGTGAAGGGAAGCACAACCGCCCCGATGACCAGCAGCACCAGCACGCCGCTGGCGATCAATAGTCGCGGATCTGATGGTGTCGTGCTCGGCGCGCGTCTCTTCGCGCCGATCGTGGCGCGAGATGCGGTAGGGCGCGTTGGGGTCATGCACGCGCCTCGCTGGCCATTCGGTGGGCGTCACGTCGCCGCGGATCGAGCTGCGCCACTGCCAAGTCCGCAACCAGGTTGGACACAATGACAACTGCCGCGTACACCAGCGTCAAACCCAGCACCACGGGATAATCCCGCGACGCGATGGCCGTCATCATCGCGCGACCAAGTCCGGGCCATGCGAAAATTTGTTCGACGAACACCGAACCGGCGATCACGCCGGGTAACATCAAGCCCAACAACACGACCAATGGCGACCACGCGGTACGCATGACATACCTTGCTTCCAGCCTGAGCCTCGGCAGCCCGCGCGCGCGCGCCGCTTGCACATGTGGCGCCCGTGAAGCGTCGAGCAACGTCTGACGCGCAAAACGCGCCACGCCAGCGATTCCGGGCACCGACAACACCAACAACGGCAACAGCGCATGCCGCGCGAGATCGCGCCACGCGTCAAAGCCGGTCGCGAGTGCCGCTGGTTCATGCAGTCCAAACGCGGGCAGTCGCATCCATGCCGGAACGCCCAATCGTGAAGCGCCAGTCGTTGCAATCGCAACGAGGGTCAGCGACAGCCAGAAGCTCGGCGCGGCGTATGCCGTGGTTGTCAGAATGGTTATCGCGGTATCCGTCCGCTGCCCCACGCGCAGCGCTTGCACCGCGCCAACGAGAATGCCGCCTACAAAACTCAGCGCCAACGAAGTCATGCCGAGCAGCAGCGAGACGGGCAGGGCGTCGGCAATGACTCGCGTAACCGGTCGCGAAAGGGCGAGACTGTTTCCCATATCGCCACGCAGCAGCGACAAGAGCCATCGTCCATATTGCACGAGGAGTGGCGCGTCGAGCCCGAGCAGTGCTCGTTGACGCGCAACTTCGTCCGCCGATGCGGTGGGTGCAATGAGCAGCGACGCCGGATCACCCGGCGCCAGATGAATCAGCACGAAGGTGAGGGTCGTGACGGACCAGAGCAGAACGAGCGCGTCGAGCACGCGAGACGGAAGACGATGCACTTCGGGATGATGGCGCTTGGACGGGGTACGTCAACCCGCGCCGTGATGATGATCGCCCTGTCGGCGTTCGCGCTCTCTGCATGCGGTGCACCAGTCCGTGCACCCGGCACTGCGGTGATGGCGTCCGGGACCGATCTTGAGTCGGGGAATCCACTTGTCACCGTGCATCCGCTGTCGCGCCAGTTGCAGCGTCATGCGCTCTTTGTCACGTTGGTCAAACTCGATTCATTGCTGCAGCCCGTGCCCTATTACGCGCGTCGCTGGGGATGGGACTCGACTCGTACGAGCGTGACCTTCGTGCTGACCGATCAGCTCCGCTGGCATGACGGAGTGCCAACGACAGCCCGCGACGTGCGCTTCACCCTCGATGCGGCGCGCAACCCCGAACTCGGCTCGCCAAGAGCGGGAGAATTGCAGATCGTCGATCGCGTTGAAGTGCTCGAGGATACGTTGCTGCGAATCACCTTCAAGCAACCGATGACCGCGCTACCAACGATTTTTGCCGAGCTGCCGATCGTCCCGCAGCATTGGTTGGACAGTGTGCCCCGTGCTCGCTGGCGCACGCACGCGTTTTCCACCGCGCCGGTCGGCAATGGTCCATTCCGATTTGTTGATCGCATCGCGGGGAGACGGTGGCGCTTTGCGCGCAACGATGCATTTCCGGTCGTGATGGGGGGCCCGCCCAAGCTCGAACAGATCGTGGTGGCCGTCGTCGATGAAGCGTCGACAAAGTTTGCAGGGCTGGTGAGCGGGGAACTCGATCTCGCGGGTGTGTCGCCGACGATGGCGTCGCTCGTCGCACGTGATCCCACGCTCGCCCTCATCACGCCACCCGCACTCTTCTCAATGGTGCTTGCCTTCAACACGACTCGCGCGCCCTTCAATGACGCGCGCGTTCGACGCGCGGTTTCGATGAGCATCGATAAAGCGCGCATCGTGCAGGCGGCCGTAGCCGGTTATGCCACGCCCGCCGGTGGTGCAATTCCGCCCGGGCTGCCAGTCCGTTCGGTCGGTGCAAGCGGTGCCGATACCACGCAGGCTGACAGTCTGCTCGACGTCGCTGGTTGGCGGCGCAACAGCAATCGCAACACCAACGGCCCAAGGGAACGAGACGGCAAACCACTTGCGGTCACGATCCTCACCGTCGGTTCCGGCGACATGGCCGTCGAACAGTTGGTACAAGCAGATCTGCGCGCGCGCGGATTCGATGTCGGCATTCGCGTCAACGAGCTTGCGACGTTTCTTTCGACACTGCGCGCACCGTCCAAGCAATTCGACTTCGCCATCACGGGTATCCCCGGAGATATCGCGCTAGGCCACCTGTCGGCGCTCTTCGCCAGCGCGCAACGCGGCGGCGCTCTCGATTACACCGGCTTTCATTCATCGTTGTTGGACGATGCTCTATTGCATGCACGCCGCGCCACGCCCACCGATGCGAACCGCGCGTGGCATGCGGTCGATACGCAACTGGCCGACTCGATGCCGGTGGCGTGGCTCTATCACGCACGCGGTGTGCAAGGACGTTCTCGCCGACTTGAAAACGTACAGATGGATCTGCGCGGCGAACTCACGAGCGTCGC
>JAYUWD010000412.1:0-3493 GCA_043753735.1 Gemmatimonadaceae bacterium | reverse complement strand
CGCCCTAAGTGCCGCGACGCCCGCCGTTCTTGGACTTGGTCGGCGCTTTTTGCGGCTGACGGGGGTTGGGCGCTTGCGACTTGTCGCCTGTCGCGGTTGGCTTTTCGCCGGGTGTGGGGCGTTTGCGCGAAAAATCTGGGATCGTGCCTGTCTTCTTCATGATGGTCTCCGTGTATGTGTCGGAAGAAAGATACAGCGGGCACGGGTCAGTCAGCGGGGCAATAACGGAGCGGCAGCGGGGTGCGTATCCTTGGAGCAGACCCAACTTTTCCCCTTGGTCACAAACTGATGCGAACGCCGTCCCCCATGTATCACGCTGCGCCCGCCCTGATCGCGCTGGCTCTCGCAATCGTTCCGCAACTTGCCTCCGCGCAATTGATGACAACGGAGACGCGCGATCCTGGCCAGAAACAGGATGCGTCGTTCGAGAAGGACTACAAAGCGTGGCTCAAGAATCCGAAACACGGGAGTCCACTGGTTGACCACCTTCCGGTTGTGGCCGGCATTCCGTCGCCGAAGGAGATTATCGGCTACCACGTTGGCGCGCCAAAGAAGCTCACGTACTACGCCGACCAGCTGAAGTATTATCGCGCGCTCGCTGCTGCGACGCCGCGCGTCAAAGTCGAGACGATCGGCAAGTCGGACGAGGGCCGTGAGTTGGTCGTCGTGTGGGTATCGTCCGACGCGAACATGAAGAAACTCGCGCAGAATCGCATCAACCTCGGCAAGATCGCCGACCCGCGCGGCGAATCAGAAGCGCAGATCAGGCAGCTGATCACGCAGACGAAGCCGCACTATCACCTGATGGGTGGATTGCACTCAGGCGAGACCGGGCCGAGCGAAATGCTGATGGAGTTGGTGTATCGGATTGCGACCGAGACATCGCCGGTGATCACACAGATTCGCAACAACGTTTTCGTATCCGTCACGCCAGTAGCCGACGCCGATGGTCGCGATCGAAACGTCGACTGGTTTTTCAAGGGACTCGACGAAGCCGCACTGTCTCCTCCAGTTCCCACACCGGTGACTGATACAACATCAAGTGCCGCACTTCTCGGCGGTCGTGGTGGACGTGGTGGCGGCGCCGTTCCGTACTGGGGGAAATATGTGTATCACGACAACAATCGCGATATCAACGTTGCGCTGATGCAGATGCGCACGATCGTCGATTGGTACTTCACGGCGCATCCGCCGATCATGCACGACCTGCACGAAGCGCAGCCGTTGCTTTACACGTACAGCGGCGCGGCGCCACAAAATCCCAATCTCGATCCGCTGCTTTTCTCGGAGCTGCCATGGTTTGCAAACTTCGAGATGGCGCAAATGACCAAGTACGGCATGCCGGGTGTCTATACAAACGCATTCATGGATGGCTGGTCGCCCGGCTACCTGGGCTCCGTTGCGTACAACCACAACGGCCTGATGAAGATGTACGAGACGCAGTCGGGTAGAGACATCGACACGCTTCCGACAAAAACCGCTGCGGCGATGGCAGCAATTCCGGCCGGACGTGGAGGAGCAGTGCCGACGGGTCGCGGTGGCGCACAGGATCGCGAGTGGTATCGCGGCATCCAGTACACGCCGTACGACCTGAATACATTCACGCGTCGGTCGAACACGAACTACATGCAAACGGGTGTCATTTCGGCACTGCAGCTGACCGCAATGTTTCCGGCAACCATTCTCGAAAACTTTTACATCAAGACGCGCAATTCGATTGAAGAGGGCAAGTCGAAGGCCCCGTACGGCTATGTCATTCCTGTCCAGCGTGACATGACGAAGGTTGCCGAGTTTGTGAACGTGCTGCGTATCCAGCAGATCGAGGTTGGTGTTGCGAATGAGCCCGTGAAGGTCGGCGACCGGACGTACCCGGCCGGTTCATACGTCGTGAAGCGCGACCAGCCGTATGGTCGTCTCGCCAAGAATCTCATCGAGAAGCAGCAGTATCCCGACTCGCGGCTGCAGACGTACGATGATAGCGGATGGTCGATGGGGTACGCGTTCAATATCGAAGTCGTCGAGAGCGCCGATTCGTCGATCCTGAAAGCAAAGACGACGCCCGTGACGACCGCGAAGTTGCGTGGCAAGCTTTCCGGTACGGGAACGGCCGGCATCGCGGTCGCGCACCTCGGCTCCAACAACATGATCTCATTCCGCTACAAGTTGCGGGACGTGGCGATGCGTGTTGCCGAAAAGTCGTTCATGGCCGACGGTATTGACTTCCCCGCCGGCTCTTTCCTTATCACCGATAATGCAGCCGCAGCGCAGGTCAAAGCGGCGGTTGAAGAGTTCGGGTTGACCGCCTCTGCACTCAACAGCGCGCCGACCGTAACCTCGCACGACGCCGACGTGCCACGCATCGCGATCTATTCGCAGTGGACGGGTACGCAGAATCTCGGCTGGTATCGCTTCACGTTCGACAAATTCGGTGTGCCGTACGACCTGATTTACAAGGAGCAGGTCGCGAAAGGCAGCCTGCGATCGAAATACGATGTGATACTCGTGGCTGAACAGCCACTCGGACGCAACGTCGTCATGGCCGCGCCTGCAGCGAAGCCGCAAACATATCTCAAGAACGACAAGTACAAGTTCCTCGGCATGTACGGTGAAACGTCCGATATGAGCGGCGGCTTTGGTCAGGTCGGCGTCGATGCGTTTTCCGACTTTCTCGAGAAGGGCGGCACCCTCATCGCGGTTGGTGAGTCTGCCCGATTACCGATCGAGTTTGGTTGGGCGGGCACTGTCGACAAGACGCCTGTCGCCGGGCTCACGTCCCAGCGTCCGCTTGTCGAGGGTGAAATCGTGAAACCCGAGCACCCCGTGTTCTATGGCTATGCCAACACGAAGATTCCGGTGAAGTACGTCGGCGGCACGCCGTTCAAGGTCGGCATCGCCAACGAGAGCAACATTCTTGCGCGGTATGTCGGCGGTGATGCAGCGGTGATTTCCGGCCTCATGACGGGCGCCGATTCATTGAAGGGGCGGGCGTTTGCAGTCGACGTTCCTCAGGCGTACAAAGGCCAAGGTCGCGTGATCATGTTCTCCAACAACCCGATCTATCGGTGGCAGAACCACGGTGAATTCAACATGGTGTTCAACTCCGTGTTGAACTGGAACGACGAACCGAAACCGGCAGCCAAGGTGGAAGCGAAGATCGTGCCGTAGTGGCGGGTGCAGCATCGGCACGGGTCACCGCGGCGAGAGGTGAATTTTGCCTGGTTGTCAGCGCCCATTCACGAGTTGTGGATGGGCGCTTGTTTGTGCGACTTCACCGACGCGCATCAGGCGGGCGATCGGGCGCGACTGATTCGCGGGTTCGTCCGCACGCGTCGACCGCCGTCGCCGACGTTAAATAGCGACTCCATTCATCGTCGCTGAGTGGTCGAGGCTTGCGCGCGCAGACCTGAGCAACCAGCGAGCGCACGTCAAGCGCAAAGATACGAATCGTGCCTGCTTCATCGAGCGTTGCAGCGCGGTGCCCATCGTCACTGAG
>JAYUWD010000411.1:0-3503 GCA_043753735.1 Gemmatimonadaceae bacterium | reverse complement strand
TGGGCATGGCCGCCTCAACGACCACCATACGGGGACTGGAAGCCCGCACGAACGTGGCCTCGCCGCACGCTGAGGTGGACAGCGTGGTGCGCGCCATCGCATGGCGCAACATCGACAATGCAGGAGCTGCCGGTTCGATCAACTCGAATGCGGTGGACATGTCACAGTGGGTGCGGCTGCAGCTCAACAACGGAAAGATCGGTGGCAAGCGTCTGATCAGCAGCCGGCTGGTCGAGGAGATGCACAGTCCGCAGACCATCATTCGCATCGACTCTGCGACGCGCGAGTATAACCCGGAAACCCATTTCAGCTCGTATGGTCTGGGCTGGTTTCTCGAAGACTATCGCGGTCGTGAAGTCTTGCACCATGGTGGAAATGTCGATGGCTTTTCGGCGCTCGTCGCGATGCTGCCAGAAGAAAAGTTCGGCTTCGTGATTCTCACCAACATGAACGGCACGGGGCTGCCCGCCGCGCTCATGCACAAAGTGTTCGACCTGCAGTTGCGCGCGCCGGTGCGCGATTGGAGTGGCGAAGGGTACACGCGTTTCGAGCAGGCACGAACGAGGGCGGCGGCAGCGCAGCAGCGCGCCGGCCTGCCGCAGAAGGTTGCGAACGGTAAACCGACGCTCGCGTTGCGCGAATACACCGGGACATACGTGGACAGTCTGCACGGGGAGATGGTGGTCACCGAGCAGGCTGGCGCGTTGCGTATGACATTTGGCCCGCACTGGAATGCGCCACTCGAATATTGGAACGCCGAGAATTTCCGGGTCAAGTTCGACACGCCGGTTCTGCCCGCATTCTTTGTGCAGTTTCGCATAACGCCCGCGTCAAAAGTCAACGAACTTGCGGCGGATCTCGCGGGCGCACGGGTGACCTTTGCACGGCGCGCGACGACGTCGCCGGCCGTCGATTATGCAGCGCCGAAGGATGCGCCGTATACAGCGATGAACGTGACGGTGTCCACGCCCATGGGTCACACACTTGCTGGTACGCTAACGCTGCCGAAGGGGGCCAGCAAGGAGACTCCCGTCGCGGCAATCGTGACGATCACGGGCTCTGGTGGCCAGACTCGCGATGAACCACTCAACGCGACCAGCACATTCCGCCCCTTCAGGCAGATCGCCGATTCGCTGGCCCGCCGCGGGATCGCCACGCTGCGCATGGATGATCGCGGCATTGGAGAGTCGAAGGGCAATCATGCGACGGCCACCAGCGCCGATTTCGCTGACGACATCCGCGCGGGACTCGCGTATTTGCGCACGCTGCCCGAAATCGACGGCACACGGCTGGCCCTCGTTGGGCACAGTGAGGGTGGATTGATTGCCCCGCTCGTTGCGCTCAAAGAGCCGTACCTCAGGGGGCTGGTATTGCTCGCTGGCCCGGGCAAGGGTTCACGCGAGATTCTCACGTTTCAACTCACCAATCTCGCAAAAAAAGACACCTCGCTCACCGTAGCGACACGTGCCGCGCGGTTGCAGGGCATCCCGGTGACCATCGATTCGCTGAAAGCATCGAACCCGTGGATGAACTATTTCATCGCCTACGATCCGCTCATCACTGCGAGGCAGGTGAAGGTGCCGGTGCTGATCCTGAACGGTGCCACCGATCAGCAGGTGACGCCCGACCAGGTTCCTGCGCTGGTCAAGGCGTTCCGTGACGGCGGCAACAAGGATGTGACCAGTCGGGTATTTCGTGACCTCAACCATCTCTTCGTGTTTGATCGGGTCGGCTTTCCCGGCGATTACGCAAAGCTCGTGGAGCCGCGTGTCGACGCTGAAGTTGTTGGCACGCTGACGGAGTGGCTGCTGAAGCGCATGCGCTGAGTACCTTCCCTCGTTCCTCTCAGCCTGGCAACATCCCCGATGGTCATCGTTCGTAAAGCTGTCCCGTCATCGACGTCCGGTGACGTGTCTGGCGGTCGTGGTGAAAGTGTGAACCGAGCGTACGACAAACTGCGCGAACTCATCGTGCACGGTCGCCTCGCACCCGGCAGCCGCATCATCGAAAGCGACATCGCCGATCGACTTGGGCTCAGCCGAACGCCCACCAGAAGTGCGTTGCACCGCTTGCAGCAAGAGGGCTACGTCGTCGCGCTTGAGCGAACGAAGGAGCGTCGGCTGTCCGTGTCGCCGCTCACCCAGAGCGATGCAATGGAGCTATTTCAGATTGTTGGCCAGCTGGAGGGGCTGGCAGCGCGAGCCGCAGCCGATCGTCCAGCGGCGGAGCGGGCCGAAATCGTGACGAGGTTGCGCACGCTCAACGCCGATCTGGCCTCAGCAGGCCGAGCGACTCCGGCCAATCCGCAGCGTCTGTTCGATCTCGACGTGGCGTACCATCGCATTTATGTCGAAGCGGGCGCGGGAACTCGGCTGCTGTCGCTCCACAATTCCATCAAGCCTCAGGCCGAACGGTATGCGCGCCTGTATGTGAATTCCCTGATGGACGAGATCGCTACGTCGGTCTCGGAGCATGAAGTGATTAATCAGACCATCGCGGCAGGTGATCCAGACGCCGCAGAGCGGTCTGTGGAAAGCAATTGGCGGAACGCCGCGCGTCGCCTCTCCAAGGTGATCGGTGCGCATGGCGAGCGCGGAAGCTGGTAGTCCCGGACAGGATCGTACGTTTCTGCCCCACTGTTCAATTCTGTTTACAAGAGGCGGTTCATGCCCTTCCGATTGCCGTTCACCGTCGTCGCTTCCTTGTGTGCTGCGGCTGCCGCTCTCAGCACAGAGATGCTGCAAGCCCAAACTGCCGCGGTCGCGCAGTTCGATGCCGACGTCGCGCGAGCCGTAAAGTTGTGGAAGGCCCCAGGGCTTGCGATCGCGATCGTGCGAAACGACTCGGTGCTCTTTGCCAAAGGGTACGGCGTTCGAGAGATGGGTAAACCGGAAGTGGTCGATGCCGACACACGGTTTGCCATCGGCTCCACGACCAAGGCGATGACGGTACTCGCGCTTGGTATGCTCGTGGACGAGGGCAAGGTGCGCTGGGATGCGCCGGTCATCGAATACCTGCCGACCTTCAAGCTTTCTGACGCGTACGTTACGCGCGAACTCACCGTGCGGGACATCCTTGCGCATCGCTCAGGATTGGGCAACGCGGACCTGCTCTGGGCCGGGGCCGACTACAGCGCAGAGGAAATTTTCCGGCGCACGGCTACGCTGCCGCTGGCATATCAGTTCCGATCGGGGTTCGTCTACCAGAACATCATGTATGCGCTCGCTGGCGATATCGTCCGCGCCGTATCGGGGGTGAGCTGGGATGCGTTTCTGCAATCCAGGATTCTCGCGCCACTCGGCATGAAAAATACCGTGACTCGACTGTCGGCCATCAATGGACAGCCGAACGTGGCGAGTCCGCACGGCGAGATCGACGACACGATGCGGGTGATCCGAAATCGTGCGGTCGATCCGGTGGCACCCGCAGGCTCCGTCTGGTCGAGTGTGAACGACATGGCCCGGTGGATGCGCTTTGTGCTCGACAGCGGACGTGTGAACGGA
>JAYUWD010000410.1:0-10655 GCA_043753735.1 Gemmatimonadaceae bacterium | reverse complement strand
CCATTGTCGCGAATTCGGGGGCAGGCATCAGCGCCCTCGTCTTTTACACGGTGTCGTACACCCTCGCCACGATGGGCGCATTCGGTGTCCTCATCACGATCAACAACGGTCGGGATCGCGCGCCAACGTTTGACGATTTGAACGGCCTCTGGCGCGTGCGGCCGGGGCTCAGCGTCGCCATGGCTGTCTTTTTCCTCGCGTTCCTTGGCATGCCGCTCGTTGGTGGCATGGGCTTCTTTGCCAAATGGTATTTGTTGCAGGCGGCACTTCAGGGACGTACGCCGCAAACAACACTGGCGGTCGTGCTCGTACTCAGCAGCGTCGTTTCGGCCGCATACTATTTATCCGTGATCTCATCGATGTTCATGCGGTCGCGCGCGGAAGGTGCGGCTGTGCCATCGTCGAACGCATTCACGCAGGGTCTGATCGCGTTTACCGCGATTGCGCTGCTGGTGTTTGGTTTATACCCGACCCCTGTGGCACGCCTGGCACGTCGCGCGATGCCGCAAAGTGTTGCTGTAACTCGTGACGTGCCTCAAACGCCAAAACCGCGTCCGCTCAATACGGCGAGTTTCGTTCGCTGATTGCCACTCACGCGGTCGATACCGCAGCGACTCTGTCCTCCGTTCCCCACCATGTCGATCAGTCAGACAATTTTTCGCCAGTATGATGTCCGCGGCATAGTCGGACGCGATCTCACAGAAGACGTGGCGTACGGTATCGGCCGCGGATACGCCGCATATCTTGCGGGGAAAGGGATCAGCGGTGCCGTGGCGGTCGGGCGAGACAATCGGCCAAGTGGCGATGCATTGCGCGATGCACTGGTGCGCGGCCTGACGGAGTGCGGAGTGGATGTCGTCGACGTCGGTGTCGTCCCGACGCCGCTATTGTACTGGACGCTGCATCACGAGCCGGTCGTTGGTGGCATCCAGATCACGGGGTCGCACAATCCACCCGAGTACAACGGGTTCAAGATGTGCGTTGGCACGGGCTCGCTGCATGGCGCCGAAATTCAAGCGTTGTACCAGCTGATCGTTGGCGGCGTTTACCCGAGTGGTGCAGGGAAGGTGTCGCACATCGATGTCATCGATCGTTACGTCGTCGATATCGCAGAGCGCATTGGGCCACTCGCGCACGCCGACGGTACGCCGCTGCGGGTGGTGTACGATTGCGGCAACGGTGCGGGCGCGCTCGTTGCGCCGCAGCTCATGCGCGCCCTTCACGTTGACGCGATCGGCCTGTTCACTGAAAGCGACGGTACGTTCCCCAATCATCATCCTGATCCCACCGTTCCGGAGAATCTCGCCGACCTGATCGCGGCAGTGAAACGGGAAGGCGCGGAGATCGGCGTTGCATTCGACGGCGATGCCGATCGGATCGGCGTGGTCGACAAGAACGGCACGATCATCTGGGGCGATCATATCCTCATTCTCTATGCGCGGGACGTACTCGCGCGAACCGGAAAGGGACAGCCCATCATTTTTGACGTGAAGTGCTCACAGGCACTTTCCGACGAAATCGAAAAAGCTGGCGGTGTTGCCGTGATGTGGAAGACCGGTCATTCCCTCATCAAGGACAAGATGAAGGAGACGCACGCACCGATCGCGGGTGAAATGTCGGGGCACATGTTCTTCACCGAAGGCTTTTACGGTCACGACGATGCGCTGTACGGCGCTGCCCGTTTGTTGCGGATCATCGCCGATTCCGGCAAGCGCATCGACGAGCTGTTGTCCGATGTCGCACCGTTCGTTTCGACGCCGGAGATTCGCATCGATACCGACGACGAAACAAAGTTCGTGATCATGAAGAAGGCGATCGAACATTTCACATCGACGCACAAGGTCATTGACGTCGACGGCGTACGCGTGCTCTTCGGCGACGGATGGGGACTGTTCCGCGCGTCCAACACGCAGCCTGTGATCGTGGCACGCTTCGAAGCCCGCAGTCAGACCCGACTCGACGAGATCCGCAACGAGATGGAAGGCTGGATGCGCGCGCAGGGCGTGCAGCTCTGACTCTCGGCCCACGTTGATCATGCGCGCGCGCGGCTGGCTGATTGTCGCCATCGCGATCGCTGCTGCGCTGCTGCTGTTCGGCCGCGCAGTCACAACGCTTGTCGTGGAACACGCATGGTTCACCGCGATGGGCGTTCCCGCACTCTGGTGGGAGCGCGCAACCGACACCGTGCTGCTTCAAGGTGGGGCATGGTTGGCGGGATCGCTCTTCGCGTTTGCCAATCTGCACGCCGTGCGACGAACCATTCTTGCCGTCGCAGTCCCATCACGGGTCGCGAACATCGAGCTGACGGCCATGATTCCCGGACGCCGCTTGTTGTCGATCACCATCGTCCTGGCCGGCTTGATCGGACTTGGCCTCGCCGCCCCGCTGACTAACTGGACCGATGTGGCGATGGCGCGACACGGAATCCCGTTTGGCGAGATCGAAGGATTTCTCAATCGCGATCTCGGGTTCTACGTATACTGGCTCCCGTTCGAGGAGACGATGTACGTCTGGGCGCTGATCAGTGTTATTGCAATCGGCACCATGGTGATGGTGCTCTATACGTTGACGCGAAGCCTGCGGCTCGAAGGTCGCCGGGTCGCTGCGTCGTCGCATGTGCGGCGGCATCTTAGTGCGCTGGGCGCGATCGTGCTTGTTCTCCTCGCGTGGAGCTACCGACTCGATTCGTTCGACTTGCTGCGCTACGGCAGCGGAACTGATGGCCTGTTTCTGCGCGTCGATCACGTCATCACGCTGCGCGCCGATTTGTTCATGTCGGTGTTGAGCGGTCTCGCAGCGATCATTCTCCTTCGCGCCGGTTGGCTTGGTCAACTGCGGCTCGCATTCTTCACGTTGAGCATCGTGCTAGCGGGAGCGCTTGGTTTGCGTCACGTGCTGCCGGCGCTGATCGCGCGTGGAAATCTCTTGGGCGAACCCGCGCGTCGCGATCTCGACTACCTGGCGACACGCACACTCGTCAGCCGCCGCGCATACGATGTCGACGGCATTCGACCCTCCTCCGAAACGCCGGGCGCTCTGTCCACGCGTATCCGTCGGAGCGATCTCGCAAAGTCCATCAGTGTTTGGGATGCCACGATGCTGCAGGCAAGTACGGGCGACGATGCGCGCAACATGGTCGTTCCAACCCAAGCCGCGTGGAGCGTAAGCGAAAGCGGCAATATTTCGGCGCTTGTCGTGCGTCGTCCCGTCAATGGTGTGTCACGCTGGCTCCTTGCGGTTGTCGACGCCACGCAGCCCGTGGTGCGTGACAGCAGCATCGACCTCGCGGGTGACGCAGTCGATGTCGACTCGCTGCATGAACCGGCTGTGGCGCCCGGACTGCGCGGCCATCGATTGATGGCCGACCCAAGCGGCATGATCCTGGGCACACCGCTTCAGTCGACGGCACTTCGGATCGCACACGCATGGGCCTCGCGCGATCCCGCTCTGCTCGACACACCAACTTCGGGGGAGACCCCGACCGTGTACGTGTCACAACGCGATGTTCGCGAACGACTGTCACTGCTCGCTCCGATTTTTGCCCAGAGTGAAGAAATATTGCCGCTGGTGCACGACGGCACATTGTATTGGACAGCCAGTCTCTACAGCACGTCGGACAGCTACCCGCTCAGTCAGCAGTGGCAAATCCGCGGCGAAGTGCGCAGCTACTTTCGCTTCGCGGCGACCGCGCTCGTCGAAGCCAACTCCGGACGCGTTCGATTCATCAGCGCCAGTCAACCGGATCCGATCGCACGCACTTGGATGGCACGTGTCCCTGCGCTCTTCATTCGCGCCGCTGAGCTTCCGCCCACACTCGTCGATCGTCTCCCGGCGCCAACCGAGTCAGCGATCGCACAGCTGCGCACGTTTGCACGGTACGGATCGCGGTTGGAAGGCACCGTCCTACGTCATTTGCCTGACAGCGCGTTTGCCGGTGATGGGCCACCCGCGCACGTCATCATGGCAGATTCTGGCGCAGTCGTCGGGTGGAGTGTGCCGTTGCTCGACAGCGGCGATCAGCTTGGTGGTGTGATCACGGCGGTGGGGGGACGATACCGTCGAACGTTTTGGGACACCACTAACGTACCGCGGCAACGGTGGAGCGCGATCACGGAGCAGCTGCGGGCCTCGCTCGACAGCGCGCGTGCCCTCGTTCCAGATGGCAGCCGTCGCGAGCCACGAATGCGCCCGGGACGTGTGCAAGTCGTGGCCAGTGAGCACGGCCCTGTGCTGATTCAACCGCTGCAGTGGAATCGGGCAGATGGGACGTCCGTCATCAGCCGAGTGGCGGTGGAAATCGAGGGACGGGTTGGTATCGGGGCGACGGTTGCGGAAGCAATGGTGCGAGTGGGATCTCCCCGCGTCGCCACGCGTCCGGTGGCCGGTGCATCACCGTATGATGTAGAACCGCGAGACACACTCGTCGCGCGCTTGTACGAGTCCATGCGCCAAGGCATGCGCAGCGGCAACTGGACGCGGTTCGGGGCAGCATTTGACAGCCTCGGAAAAGTGTTGGGCAGACCGCCGCAGTAAGTTTCCACGATAATTTTCCTTCGATTCGGAGCACGCGTGAATCTTCACGAGTATCAGGCAAAAGAGCTTTTACGGGCGGCTGGTGTGCCGATTCCGGCTGGCGAGATCGCCACGACACCAGAGCAGGCAGAAGCAATCGCTCACCGATTGGGCACTGCCGTCATGGTCAAGGCACAAGTCCACGCGGGCGGACGCGGCAAGGCAGGCGGTGTGAAGTTCTGCAAGACGCCCGCCGATGCGCGCGAAAAAGCGACCGCCATTCTCGGCATGACCATCAAGGATCTTGTGGTCGAGAAGGTGCTGGTAACGACAGCAGCAGACATTGCATCGGAGGCGTACGTCGGTATCATCGTCGATCGTGCAACCAAGAAGCCTGTCTTCATGGTCAGCGCGGCCGGTGGTATCGACATCGAAGAAGTTGCCGCCACTACGCCGGAAAAGATTCTCTACTATCCGGTGGACACGCGTTACGGCTTGCTGTCGTTCGAAGCGATGCGCATGGGTTTCTTTCTGTACAAGGATGTGAAGCTTGCCCGCCAGGCGGCGAAGATCATGACGCAGCTGTACAACGCGTTCATGGCCGCCGGTTGCTCGCTCGCGGAGATCAATCCGTTGGTGATGACGCCGACCAACGAGCTCATCGCCGTCGACGGCAAGATGGTCATCGACGACAATGAACTTGATCGGCTGCCCGCAATTGCTGCGCTGCGCGATGAGTCGTCGGAAGCACCGAGCGAGGTCGATGCACGCAAGGCCAACCTCACGTTCATCAAGCTGGATGGAAATGTGGGTTGCGTAGTCAACGGCGCCGGTCTCGCGATGGCGACGATGGATCTTGTGAAGTACTATGGCGGCGATCCAGCCAACTTTCTCGACATCGGCGGTTCGTCGAATCCGGAGAAGGTGGTCAACGCGCTTCGCATCATCACCGCTGATCCGAATGTGAAGTGCATTCTGTTCAACATCTTTGGCGGCATCACGCGTACTGACGACGTCGCGAACGGTATCGTGACGGCAACGAAGGCCAATCCACTCAAGGTGCCAATCGTCATTCGTCTCACTGGCACCAACGAGGAGATCGCCGTGAAGATTCTCCAGGACAACGGCTTCTCCGCATCGAACGATATGGACGCCGCGGTGCAGCGCGCAGTCGAACTCGCGACCAAGGGAGCGGCCGCATGAGCATCTTCATCGACAACTCCACGAAGCTGATCATCCAGGGCATCACGGGGCGCGACGGTTCGTTCCATGCCAAGCAGATGATCGAATACGGCACCAAGGTCGTTGCCGGCGTCACGCCAGGAAAAGGCGGACAGACATTCGAAGGCACCGTGCCGATTTTCGATACCGTGTACGACGCGGTACAAGCCACGGGCGCCAACACATCGGTCATCTACGTGCCGCCCATGTTTGCCGCCGACGCGATCATGGAAGCCGCAGCCGCTGGCGTGAAGCTGATCGTCTGCATCACCGAAGGCTTGCCCGTACTCGACATGACGAAGGTTTATCCCTTTGTCAAAGAACACGGCGCGCGTCTCCTCGGCCCGAACTGCCCCGGCCTCATCACGCCAGGACAGTCCAAGGTCGGCATCATCCCAGGGCGCATCTGCCTCCCTGGCAACGTCGGCGTTGTGTCGCGCTCGGGCACACTCACCTACGAGATTGTGAATCAGCTCACACTGGCTGGCATCGGCCAGAGCTCGTGCGTTGGTATCGGCGGCGATCCGATCAACGGCACCAACTTCATTGATTGCCTCGCGGCCTTCGAAGCCGATCCGCAAACGAAGGCAGTGGCGATGATGGGTGAAATTGGTGGCACCGATGAACAGGAAGCTGCGATGTTCATCAAGGACCACATGAAGAAGCCGGTGGTGGGCTTCATTGCTGGGCAGACGGCGCCGCCCGGTCGCCGCATGGGTCACGCCGGCGCGATCATTTCCGGGTCGGAAGGCACCGCCGCTGAAAAGATCGAGGCGTTCCTCGCGGCTGGCATGGGCGTCGCCAAGCGCCCGGTCGATTTTGTCGAGTTGATCAAGGCGCGACTGGCCTGATCGATCGCACGGTGGCAGGGGCGGTCGTGCACGTTGGGTGCGCGGCCGCCCGTTGTCGTTTCATGATAGCTTGGCCGTGTTATAACGCACACGTAATGTCTAAGCAGATTCCCGTAAACAACGTCCCCAACGCCTGTCCGACGGACTCTCACCACGTCGCAGTGCTGTCGAAACCAAGCGTCGTCGCGGTGCCTTGCTCTACATGCTGCGGGCTGGACTGCGCGGGCTGGCGGTCGTGGACGAGGGCGATCGCGTGATCGGCATGCTCAGCGAACGTGAACTCCTGCGCGACCTTCTCAGCCACTATCTTCCGCGCGCTGGGGGCGCGATCGCGTCCCTGCCGCCATCTTCGCCTCGGCGCACCGTACGCGATGCAATGACCCGTTGTGTCTCTCCGGAGCGGCCGCTGGCCGAAGCAGCGTCACTCATGCTCAACAAGGACGTCGACCGGGTACCGGTGGTGAAGGAAGGCAAGCTCGTTGGCTTCCTGACCCGCGGTGACATCGTTCGCAAACTCATAGGATCCTGACAATGGCCGGTCGTCGCACCCTCACCATCATCAAGCCTGACGCCTTCGCCAACGGCAAGGCAGGCCTTATCATCGCGCTCCTCGAAAAATCAGGATTCACACTCCTAGCCGCCAGAGTCATGCATCTGACCACTGCTCAGGCTGGCGAGTTTTATGGCGTGCACCGCGAACGCGGCTTTTTTGGCGAACTGGTGGAATTCATGACCAGTGGCCCGTGCATGTGCATGATTCTGGAACGCGACGACGCCGTGGCCACGCTCCGCACCGTCATCGGTGCAACCGATCCCGTTGAAGCGGCCGAAGGCACGGTGCGAAATCTGTATGCAGAGTCCAAGGGTCGGAACGCGATCCATGCGTCGGATTCGGACGAGAACGCGGTGCGCGAGGGCGGGTTCTTCTTCGCCGAGTGCGAGTCGCTGTGACCGCGCTCTAACTCTGCGTCCTCACGCCACTTGGGTATGTGACAGATAGGGGTGCAGCCCTTGTGTCGGGGGGGCTGCGCTTCTACGTTCCATGGCTATGCTGTGCTTTGACATCCGAAGTCTGGAAGCCCGCGCCGAGAGCGTCGATGGGACGCTTGAAGGTGCGGATGCAGTCTGGGAAGACGACGATGCGCGTCCGGTTGGTGCCGGAATTCACGTGCAAGGGCGACTCTCTGGAGCCGGCCAAGGCCGCTTTTATTTTAGCGGGGTCTTGGATGGTGCAATACATACAACGTGCCGCCGCTGTTTGGTCGAGGTGACCAAATCGGTGTCGAGCGATGTCACACTGCTCTTTGCGGAGTCCGGGTTGGACGAAGCGGAGGAGGATGACGTCGTCCCGATCCCGGTCGGCGCGCGTGAGCTCGATTTGCGTCCTGCCTTGCGGGAGGAGTGGCTTCTGGCCGCTCCGTCGTTCGCGCTCTGCAAGGATGACTGTCTAGGACTGTGCGCCACTTGTGGTGCCGATCGCAACACCGGGGCGTGTACGTGTGCTCCGGCCACTGATCCCCGTTGGGAAGGACTGCGCGCTTCGCGCGGCTCCGACGCCTGACGGATTTTCTTGTCTCGAACGTTCAGGTCAGGCTCTCATGGCCGTACCAAAGCGCCGTACATCCAAGCGTCGCAAGCGCGCCCGTAACACCCACAAGACGGCGCCAGCGATCGTCATTCAGTCGTGCCCGCAGTGCGGCACCGCCAAACGCCCGCATCGGGTATGTGCGTCGTGCGGCTTTTATGCGGGTGTGCAGCGAGTAACCGCGCAGGAAGCGTAAGTTTGGCGCGCATCGCGGTGGATGCCATGGGGGGCGATTTTGCCCCCCGGGCGCCCATTGCGGGTGCTCTCCACGCGCTCGCATCGCTCCCTCCCGAACACGACATAGAGCTCGTTGGCCGAATCGGTCCCATCGAGGCCGAGCTTGAAGCGCTTTTAAGCGGCGAGCTCTCGGCGCTCGCTTCTTTTCGTGACCGTCTGCATCTCATCGATGCGCCTGACGTCATCGAGATGACAGACAAGCCTACCGCGGCGCTTCGTGGTAAAAATAGAAGCTCGATGGTCATTGGCCTGAAACGCGTCGCGGATGGGCTCGCTCACGGCTTCGTTTCCGCGGGCAACACGGGAGCGCAAATGGCTGCGTCGCTCGTCCTGCTGAAGTTGCACGCCGGACTCACCCGCCCGGCGATCGCAACCATTTTTCCGACGTCCGCTCTGCCCGTGCTCGTCCTCGACTCGGGCGCCAACGTCGACTGCTCCGCCGAGGAGTTGGTCCAGTTTGCGCGCATTGGCGACGTCTACGCGCGTGCACTTTTGGGGCGAGCCAATCCCGCGATCGGCTTGTTGTCGATCGGTGAAGAGGCGGAGAAAGGAAACGCAGTCGTGAAGGACGCACATCAGCGCCTGGCGCGCTCGGGTCTCAACTTCATCGGCAACGTTGAAGGTCGAGATTTGCCGAAGGGGATCTGCGACCGAGGGCAGATCGATGTTGTAATTTGCGATGGGTTCGTAGGCAACGTGTTGCTAAAGTTCTATGAAAGCCTCGCGCCCACGCTCATTCGCATGATCGCCGACGCCGCAGCGCTTGACGTACGCCACCTGACAAAAAACCTTGCGCATCTGGACGCCGATGAACATGGTGGTGCGCCGTTGCTTGGAGTGAAGGGGGTCTCGATCATATCGCATGGCAAGAGTTCACCTCGCGCCCTCATGAACGCCATCCTCGTCGCCGTACGTGCCTACGAATCCGGGATGACAGAAGAAATCGGACGACGGCTCGCTGAATCGACGCCTGCTACGTCCGGGAATGCGGCGTGACACGGCCTATCGCGTACATCGCCGGCACCGGTCACGCGGTGCCATCCGGGATCGTCACAAACGCCGATATTGCGGCGATGGGCCTCGAGACGGACGATGCCTGGATCATCGATCGCACCGGTATCCGTCAGCGCCACATCGCGCGTGAAGGCGAGTCGGTCGCATCGCTTTCTACCGATGCGGCGCTCCAGGCCATGGGGAAAGCCGGCGTTGTTGCTGACGATATCGACGTCATCATTGTAGGAACCGCCTCCCCCGATCGACTCCTCCCCGCCACGGCAGTCGACGTGCAGAAGCGACTCGGCGCTACGCGCGCTGCGGCGTTCGATCTGGCGGCCGCCTGCTCGGGTTGGCTTTATGGTACGATCGTCGGGGAATCGTTGATTCAGTCGGGGTCGGCAAACACTGTGCTGGTGATCGGCGCTGAGAAGTTGAGCGCGATTGTCGACTGGACCGATCGTAACACGTGCATTCTGTTTGCCGATGGCGCCGGCGCAACGATTCTGCGCCGCAGTCTCGATGGCAATACAAAAGGCATACTGTCTACGTTCATGCGCTCCGATGGCAATCTCGCGGAATTGCTCTGGCGTCCCGCTGGTGGGTCCGAAGAGGCGATTTCTACCCAAGAGCCGGCGGTTCACCGACAGTTTGTGCAGATGTCCGGCCGTGAAGTATTCAAATACGCGGTGCGGTCCATGGCGGAATCCACCGATCGCGCTCTCGAAGGCGCCGGGATCAGTGCTGCCGATATCGATCTGTTCATTCCGCATCAGGCAAATGTCCGCATCATCGAAGCTACGGCCAAGCACGCGGGCATCGGCATGGATCGCGTCTTCGTGAATGTCGATCGGTTCGGCAATACATCCGCCGCTTCCATTCCCATCGCGCTCAACGACGCGATTCTGCAAGGTCGGGTCAAGGAAGGGATGACCGTTCTTTTCGCGGCATTTGGCGCAGGGTTCACCTGGGGTTCGCTGGTGGCGCGCTTCTAGGCGCCGCGAGCTTTCACACGCACTCGAGACGTTCATGGACTTCGTGCTGCTGCTGCCCGGGCAGGGTTCGCAGCGCGTCGGAATGGGGAAGGATCTGCACGACGCCTTTCCCTCCGCACGCGACGCATTTCACACCGTCGATGATGCTGTCGGCAGCGCGCTCTCCACGCTGGCGTTCGAGGGTCCGGCTGAGGAACTCACGCGCACCCACAACGCACAGCCAGCGCTCCTGGCCCACAGCGCCGCGGTCTGGTCTGTTGT
>JAYUWD010000409.1:0-10660 GCA_043753735.1 Gemmatimonadaceae bacterium | reverse complement strand
GGCCGATCAAGAGATAGAGACGTTCTGTTGCCATGGCTGAACATTAGTCACCCTTCGCAGGGCTCGACTATCCTTCAGCCATGACACCGCCGCTTCCCGCCCAGATTTCACCGTGCGCGCGATGACCCCGCTCCCGTGAAGCCCCACGAACGCCTCGGCGAGGCGAAGACGCCAAACGGCACGGTGATCACACTTTATCGCCACGACGGCGCATACCTGATCAAGGCCGATGGGGTGGAGCTCATGTCCACTCGCCGACATCTGTCCGAAGACCGGCTCGCCGAGGTCGCCTGCGCATCCCTGCGGGCCCGGTCGGCCGCGCGGGTACTCATCGGCGGGCTCGGACTGGGGTTCACGCTGCGGGCGGCGCTGCGGGCATTGCGTGACGACGCCGAGGTGGTGGTGGCCGAAATCGTCGCCGACGTGATCGCGTGGAATGCCAACGACGCGTACGACCTGTCGGCTGAAGCGATCCGCGATCCGCGGGTGCGTATTGTGCACGACGACGTGGTGCATGTGCTGCGTGACAACCCCAGGGGCTTTGATGCGATCATGCTGGATACCGACAACGGCCCCGACGGCATGCTCATGTCGGAGAATGCGCGGTTGTACGCGCAGCGCGGTATCGCACTTACCGTTGGCGCGCTGCGCGACGAGGGCGTGATCGTCTACTGGTCGGTGGCCGACGATCCGAAATTCGCCGGCGCGCTGCAGCACGCAGGGCTGATTGTGGAGGCGCAACGTGTGCGGGCGCATGAAACGTCGGGCCCGATGCACACGCTGTATGTGGTCACGCCGCGAGCGAAAGCCGCACCGGCGGCAGGATCTCGCATTCGCTCGGTCTAACGCAGCGATGCAGCTGTCCACTCGATGCGAAGCCGACACAGCCTGTTGGCCATCCCTCGACAGACAGCCAGTACGCCAGTTTGCTTACGCACTGTTTCAGCGCGAGTCGTTCATCTGTTCAACCATGGAATCGTGATGCTGTCCCAGCTCATCCCTCCACGCCGCAACTTCGACGGTTCAGACCTCATCTTCACGCTCAATTCGGCGGCGCAGGCACGCGCGGCTGCGGGCGATTCGGTCATCAATGCGACGGTCGGTGCGCTGCTCGACGACAACGGCAAGCTCGTTGTCCTCGAGTCGGTGATGTCGGTCTATCGCGAGTTGACGGGCCCGGAAGTCGCGCCCTACGCGCCGATCATGGGCGACCCCGCGTATCTGTTGGCGCTGACCAAGCGGCATTGGCCAGAGCTCACGAGCTACGGCGTGGGGGTGGCGACGCCTGGCGGCACGGGCGCACTCGCGGTGAGCATTCGGAATTTTCTCGAGCCCGGCCAGAAGCTGCTGACGGCCGCACCCTTCTGGGGGCCCTACTCCACGCTGGCGATCGAGAATCAGGTGTCGCTCGAAACGGCACCGTATCCCAAGGCGGGTGGACATCTCGACATCGCCGCGTGGCGCGCCAAAGGCGAGGAAATTCTTCGCTCGCAGGGGCGTTTGCTGCTATGGCTCAATGATCCGTGTCACAACCCGACAGGGCTTAGCTTAAGCAAGGAAAACCGTCGTCTGTTGCTGCCACTGCTTCAGGAACTCGCGGCGCACGGACCGGTGACACTTTTGCTCGATTTCGCGTATCTCGACTACACGCGCGAGCCCGAGGCGGTACATGAAGCGCTCGAGGACTATCGCGCTTTCGGTGAAGCAGGGACGGTACTCGTCGGCGCGACGCTGAGCCTCAGCAAAGCATTCACACTCTACGGTGCACGCGCTGGTGCGCTCGTCTTCCCCTGGTGCACCGACCGCTCGTTGGGCGCGGCACTCGCCACCAGCTGCCGAGGCACGTTTTCGAATTGCGCGAAGGCGCCGATGAGTGTGCTGTTGCGCCTGCAGAAAGATCCTGCGGCGCAAACCGCACTCGCGGCTGAACACGCGCACTGGAACGTCATACTGGCCGCGCGCGCAGATGCCCTCGACGCGGCGCTCAAAGCCGAAGGGCTGCCAGGCGCACCGTGGCAGGGCGGCTTTTTTATCACGCTCGAGATGCCGGAACCAGCGCTGGTGTGCGACCGCCTGCAGGCGCACGGCGTGTTCGTGGTGCCGATTCCCGAGGGGCTTCGTGTCGGTGTGTGCGGGCTCAAAACCGCCGATGCGCCACGGTTTGCTAAAGCGCTGCGTGAATCACTGAACGAGTAGATGAAAATTCCGCCACACGTCTGCGGCGGCGAAACAGGTACGCCAACGCGGTAGTCTACGCTCCGCTACCGGCAGCTGAACGACGCCGCGTCCTCGACGCTGCCCGTTCCGCGGTACCGTGCTGTCATGGGGTACGCGCAGAGCGGATGCGTCCGCACCACCTGCGTACCCTTCAGCTTTTTGGCGACGACGCGCGTCGAACGAGCCGAGGCTGCTGACGCGGAAGTTACGGTCGAATAGCTTGTCACACAAAGCGCGATCTCGTTGCTCGAGTGCGCGCGACGAACCACGAAACCGATCTTGTTGCGAAACTCCCATGGCCGACGCCATCTCTGAATCCATCGAGGCGGAAAGCGAAGCGCGCGCAGCATTCAGGACGGCCGATCCCGAGGTTGTCGCGTCGGTTTCGCGCGAGCGCCTCTCGCGCGCTCGTTGGGCCACACGCGGACAATTTCTTCTGCTTGGCTTCGTCGTGGGGACCTGGGGCGTCCACGTGCCGTCCATCAAGGCGCACTACGATCTCGACGAAGGCCTGCTAGCAGTCGCGCTTTTGGCGACGAGCGTCGGCTCGTTGCTCACGCTTGTTTTCGCCGGCCGAGTGGTGGGTCAGCTGGGCGCACGACGCGCCTCGGTATTTGCCGGCATGGCCTTCACAGCGGCACTTGGCGCGTCGCTGCTCATGCCAGGTTATTGGGCGCTCCTGATCGCTCTGTTGGTGCTGGGGGCGGGCGAGAGCGTGTTCGACGTGGCCATCAATGCAGAAGGGACGACGCTCGAAACACTGAGTGGACGCGCGGTGATGAGCGGCTTTCACGGGATGTTCAGTCTTGGTGCAATGGTGGGTGCGGCAACGGCGGCATTGATGCTGCGCGCGGCGTTTCCGGATTGGATGCAACTGATCGGCGTCGGTGTCTTCGCCGGGCTGTGCATCACGCTCACGTCTCGCGGCATGCTCGATGCGCATCCGAAATCCGACGCCATTGAAGCACACTTTGCATGGCCGAGCGGCACGTTGCTGGTGATTGGCGTGCTGATCTGCCTGGGGATGCTGGCAGAGGGTGTGATGTACAACTGGAGTGTGCTGTACGTGAAGCAGGAGTTGGGGACGTCACAGGATCGCGCGGCGCTCGCGTACATCGCGTTTGCCGGCGCGACTGCAGCGACGAGGTTTGCAGGTGACGCGCTGAGGTCTCGGCTCTCCGAGCGCACGATGCTGCTGCTTGGCCCGGCAATCGCGGCGATGGCGATGGCGCTCGTCCTGTATCTCGCGCGTCCATGGGCGGCGATCGCTGGCTTCGCGGCCGTCGGTGTCGGGCTCGCGACGATCGTCCCGATTCTCTACAACGCGGCGACCCGCGTTACGGGTGTGAGCCGCGCGGCGGCCATCGCTTCCGTCTCATCCATCGGATATGTGGGTTTCATGATTGGTCCGCCGATCATTGGCGGCATTGCACACGTGACGTCGCTGTCGATGGCAATGGGAACGCTGATCGTCGCGTCGGTGATTCTCGCGATCGGGTCGCGTCGAGTGCCCACGTGACAGACTATGGCGACATTGGCCAGCACGCCGGTGCAGGGTGTCGGGCCGGAGCTGGCGGGGTAGGTTGAATCTTCCCTCGGAATTATCCTTCGGCATGGATCGCAACGCTCCCTGCCCCTGTGGCTCCGGCCGCAAATTCAAGAAGTGTCACGGCGCGGCCGTGCCCCCTGAAGCCGCCGCGCTTCCGCCCGATGCTCGCGCCGAATGGATGCGTGGCGATGCGGTGCTCGGGCGCCAGCGGCGTGTCGTCCAGGAGCTTCTCGATTGGGCAGAGCGCAAGCTTGGCGCGCAGTGGATCGATGCCGCGCTCGATGCGTGGGGCGTGAATGTGGACGAAGACGTCGACGAGGGCGTCGCCGATCTCTTCACCTCGTGGTCGCTGTTCAACTACGCGCCGCCGGCGCTTGCGAAACCCATCGCCGCGGCGTGGTTGGGCGATGCGGCGGGACGCAAGTCCGACGAGGAGGCGCGGCGTCTCGTGACCGCGTCGCTCTCGGCGCCGCTTGGTCTCTGGGAAGTCGAGACAGTCGAAGCCGGTGTCGGCGCGACGATCACGGATCGGCTCGGTGACTTCACTTGCTTCGTGCACGAGCCGGACCTCACACACGACATCGGCCCGAGCGAGTTCATTCTCGCGCATGTCATCGAGGTGGACGGCGTGTACGTCTTCTCCGGGCTGCACGCCGACCCGTTGCTTGGTATGGACGGGAGAGCGATGCTCGCGAGCACGCTCACTGATGCCGGCGTGAGTGCGCCGCCGCTGCCGCCGACGGTGCAGGTCGATCCGGTCTGGCAGATCCGCCTCGCGAGCGAATGGACTAAGGCTGCAGCGGCAGCGTACGGCGACCAGCACGAGGACGACGACGACGATCAGGAACGCGAACGCGAGTAGTTGACTGTCCTGCCGTCCCGCGCGTCGTTCCCCTGCGCATGCATGCAGCGTACTCTTACGGGACCCCGACCGATGGGTCGGTTCCGCCCAGATTCTCCACCCGATTTCAGACCATGCGACACGCCTTGATGTATGTCGGTGCCTTCGAACGCAACTTCCCCGGCTCGACCGTGGCGACCACGTCATTCCAAGGCAGCGACGGGCAGATGCATCCGTATCCGGCGTGGCCGACCGGCGCGAACGGACTGCGCATCAGCTACATGGAGAAGTCGGGCAAGAAGTTCGTCGCCGTGCGGGTCGCCGACGGTACGAGCGACGTGGTGCTCAAGAACGAGATGGTGATGGTGCCGGGCGAACATTTCGGCTTCGGCACGAAACTCAGCGGCGAGCCGACGAACGTCGAAGACAACCTGGCGATCATGAAGATGCTTGAAGACATCATCAAGAAGAACATCCACGACAGCCCGGAGCTGCTGGAGATACGCGCGCGCTTCAAGGCCGCGGCAGGCAAGAAGTAAGCAGAGGGCTCACACGTTGTTCACAAACAGATTCGCGGCACTCGGCGCGCTGCTCGCATTGGCGGCTCAAGGCGCCGTCGCGACGCAGGCGATTGCGCAAGCCTCGGCGCCGCTGCCGCCGCGCCTCCACGCCGCCGTGGCCGACTCCTTCGCGCGCGCTGCCCGCGCGCGCGCGAAACCGGTGGCGACGGCGCAGCGCATCACCACGCCACCCACCATCGACGGCAGACTCGACGAAGAGGTGTGGCGCAGCGGCACCCCGATCTCGGAGTTCGTGCAGCGCGAGTTGAACGAAGGGGTGCCGGCCTCGGAGCGCACCGAAGTACGACTTGCCACCGATGGACAGTATCTGTACATCGGCGCGCGCATGTTCGATCGCGAGCCGAAGCTTATCGTACCCGGTGAAAAGATCCGCGATGTGCAACTCGCCAACAGCGATCACATCGCGTTCATCTTCGATACCTATCACGACAAGCAGAACGGTTTCGTCTTCGCGACCACGCCCGCCGGCATCGAGTATGACGGACAGGTGATCCGCGAAGGCGAAGGCGGCGGCGCGGCGGTGGCCGGACAGAACCGCATGCAGGCCGGCGCGATGGGCGGATTCAACGTGAACTGGGACGCGAGCTGGACCGTCGCCACCACCATCGACTCGCTCGGCTGGACCGCCGAGTTCCGCATCCCGTACTCCACGCTTCGATTCCAGGCCGGGAGCGACGAGCAAACGTGGGGACTCAACGTTTCCCGCAGCATCCGCCGCAAGAACGAAGAGCTGTACTGGTCGTTCATTCCACGTCAGTTCAACCTCTATCGATTGTCGCTCGCCGGTGAACTGAGCAAGCTCACCGTCCCGTCGCGCCGCATCCAGACCGTCACGCCGTACGTCCTCACCTCGGCACAACGTCGCTGGCCCAATCGCGTGTCGACGTCCACCTATCCCACGGAAGTCGGCGGTGAGATCAAGTACGGCGTGACACCGGCGCTGACACTCGATCTGACGTACAACACCGACTTCGCGCAGGTGGAGGTGGACGATCAGCGCGTGAATCTGACGCGCTTCCCGATCTTCTTTCCGGAGAAGCGTCCGTTCTTCCTCGAGAACGCCGGGACTTTCTCCGCCGGGACGCCGCAGGCGGTCGACCTGTTCTTCACGCGTCGCATCGGCATCTCCGACAACGGCACACCGCAGCCCATCATCGGCGGCGGACGCCTGTCCGGCCGGGTTGGCGGGACGACGATCGGCCTGTTGCAGATGGTAACCGGCGCGCCCGACTCGAGCAGTGACGGACAGTCGTACACCGTCGGCCGACTGACGCGTGAGCTGTCGGCGCGTTCGCGTGTCGGCGCGATGGCGGTGCAGCGCATGTCGATGGCGGATGCGTCGAATGTGAATCGCACCTTCGCACTCGATGGCCGCATCGGCCTCGGCCAGCGCTGGACGAGCGATCTGTGGGCGGCACGCACGACGACGCCCGGCCGTGACGGCGATGCCAACGCGTTCAGTGGTCGCCTCGCCTATCAGACGAACGTCTGGAATCACAATGCGCGGGTGGCGCAGGTGGGCACGGATTTCAATCCCGAAGTGGGATTCATGAGTCGGCCGGGCGGGTATCGCGCGTACGACGTGTCGGTGATGCGTCTCGTGCGCAAGCCGGAATGGTCGTGGTTTCGGCAGTGGAATCCGCATGTGAGCTATCGCGGCTTCGTGGGCACCGCCGACGACTTTTACCAGACGGGCTACTGGCATCTCGACCTAACCGAGATCGAGTTCGCCAACAGCACGCGCTTCGGTCCGGAGTACAACATTTCCCACGAGGGGCTGCAGAAGCCCTTCACCATCGCGCCGGGCGTGGTCATTCCGCCGGGTTCGTACGATTGGGGGACGCTGGGCTTTGACTACACGACCGATCCGAGCGAGAACCTCTGGGCGACCGGACGTTTCGACGTCGGCGAGTTCTGGACCGGACGGCGGACGGGCGGAAGCGGCTCGATCACGCTGCGCCGCGGTGCGACCTTTTCCGGTTCACTCACGGCCGACTACAACGATGTGCGCCTGCCGCAGGGCAATTTCATCCGATCGCTGCAAGCAGTCCGGCTCAACTATTTCTTCTCGCCGCGCGTGTTCGTGCAGACGCTCACGCAATTCAACAATCAGCAGCAGATCTGGTCGGCGAATCTGCGTTTTGGCTGGCTGAACACGGCGGGGACGGGCCTCTTCGTGGTATTCAATGACGGACGCGAGGCGACGAACTTCTTCAATTGGGAGCGTCCACAACAACGTTCGATGTTCGTAAAGTTCACCCGACAGTTCGGTACGAGCGGCTGACGCAACGGGGCGTGACGAAACAAGGGGACCGGCCTATGCACTGGCCGGTCCCCTTTCGTAAGCGATTCTGTCGACCGGCGTGCGACGCGCTCGGACGGGGCGGTGGGTCGTTCCGTCGACGGTTCAGTAGTTAGGTAGCGCACCACCCCATCCGACATTCGACCCATCGTACCGCCCGAGGGGACGGTCGCACGCGACCAAATATCCCGGGCGGATGCATGAAGCGACTATTGCACGAACTGCGTTAACGCCAACTGGGTGTCAGATCCGTCGATCAACGGTATCGACCCAAACACAGCGTGGGGCGTCAGCAAACCCGTCAACGCGCGCCGTACTTTCGACCTGACGCGCTACAATCTGGCGACGGTCAGCCTGAACGGGTTCTTCCGCATCGCCGACAATTCGTTTGGCGCGTTCCTGAACGGCGTCTACATCCTTGGCAGCATCATCGGGACCGACACGTGGCGCTCTGATAATGCGCTCACGGCGAATGCTGGCTTTGTGAACGGCATCAACACGCTGGAGCTGCGCGGCGAAAGCTACAACAGCAACTGGGACGGCTTTTATGTAGAAGCGGTGGTCCAGGGTGCGAACAACGTGGTGCCCGAGCCGTCCACTTACGCGCTGATGGGGCTGGGGCTAAGCATCGTCGGACTGATTGCTCGCCGTCGCCGCGGAGTGTCGCGCGCGGCGTGAGCCGAGGCGGGGCGATGCTGGCGTAATATCTTCCCGCCCGGAAGCACAGTCTGTAACAGCACCAGCGCCCCCGAGGAGAGCAATCCTCGGGGGCGCTGGTGTTTAGTCGCCGACCCAGCCCCGCCTAGCGCAACCCGCCGGTGCACTCGCGGTCCGCTCGTCGCGTAGCGGCCGTCGTAGCTTCTAATCAGTGAATCGCCGCCTAATCTCGCGGTGAAAATCGACACGGTGTTCGCGCTGGAGCCCGCCGCGAGCGTGACCCTGCTGTTGCGGCACGACTGCAGCGTCACGGCACGCAAGGTTGCATAACGCTCGCGTTCTCTTGGATATCGAAATCCGTTCGACTGGGCGCGAAATTGCGATCGATTGCGTGTTGCGCGCACGCTATTGCCTATGGTGCATGGCGTTCAGGCCGAATGCGAGAATTGGGCGGCAGGCGTTGCGGATGCACAGATCTTGACGTTCTGTGGTTGAACACTCGATCGCCGGCCACGACCAACCTATCTAAGCCGCGTCCCCTTTGTTTCGGGAATCCAGATCCAGGCGATCGCCGCAAGCAGGAATGCCACACCCGCCACAGCAAACCCCGCGGAGAATCCGCTCGACGCCGCCAGCGTTCCGATCGTGAACGGTGCGGCAGCGCTCGCGATTCGCCCAAGGTTGTACGTGAACCCCTGCGCGGCACCGCGAATGGCTGTGGGATACAACTCTGCGGTGAGTGCGCCGAAGCCGCTGTAGTAACCGGTGCCAAAGAACGCCACCAGTGGGCCGAGCGCGAGAAGCAACCATCCTGAGTGGGTCACGCCGTAGATCGGCAACAGAACGCTCGCGACCAACAGATAGGTGACGTATGTCCGCTTGCGTCCGACTGCATCGCTCACAAAACCAAAGGTGACGTAACCCAGCCACATGCCAACCTGCATCGCGATCACGAGTCCCGACATCACGGTTGCGGTGAATCCGATGCCGCCCTGAGCGGCTGGAAGCGACAGGTATGACGGGATCCACGTATTGAATCCCCACCAACCAAAGAGCGTGCACGCGTTCATGGCCGTCACCGCAATCGTGGTGCGTCCCAACGACCCGGTAAACGCGTCGGCGAGGCTGGCGCGCCTGGCCGTTGGTGCCGCGGCCGCGGCGCGCTTTTGCGCTAGCCACAGCTCGGATTCCTGCACTCCAAACCGTATCCAAAGCACAAGAAACGCGGGCAGAATCCCAACAAAGAACACGGCCCGCCAACCGAAGTTAGGGAGCACGAGTGCCACCACGATGGCTGCGAGTGCGTAGCCGATCGCCCACGCGCTTTGCATGAAGCCGAGTGCTTTGCCGCGATGCTCGTCGGGCCACGTTTCGCTCACCAGCGCCGCGCCGCTGGCCCACTCACCGCCCATGCCGATACCGAGTATGGTGCGGAAGATGAACAGCTGGGTGAGGTTCTGGGAGACGCCGCACAGTGCCGTCGCGATCGAGTAGATCAACACACTGCCCATGAGTGCGCGCGTTCGGCCAAAGCGGTCGGAAAGGAAGCCGAAGGCGATTCCCCCGCCCGCCGCCGCGAGCAGAGTCACTGAGCCCACGATCCCTGCCTGCCCCTTGGTGAGACCGAATTCCTTGATGATCGATGGGAGCAACAGGGCGTAGAGCATGACGTCGAACGAATCGAGCATCCACCCGGCGGCTGCGGCGATGAGCGCACGGCGGGCGCGTGCGTCTCCGGCGCGCCACCATCCGAAAAGAGACGTCATGTCAGTGTGTTGAGGTACGAAGCGATCATGGCGCGACAATCTACGGCTGGGTTGCGAAGAAGGCGCCATGCGGTCGTGGTCGAGAAATGCACGCGAGCGGGGCGATCGTGCTGCGCCGTCTGGTTGGGTTGCTGCGCCGGCGGCATATTCGACATGCCCCCATTCAGGAGATCGTCCATGTTCGACCGACGCCCAAGTTCACGTATTCGCTTGGTGACGCGGAGTAGCGGCGCTGGCGCCTGCTTCGCCGCTCTCCCCGCGATCATGCTCGTCCCCGTATTGCTTGGCGCGCAAACCAGGCGTCCGATGAACGCCGACGATCTGATGCGCGTGCGCGCTGTCGGTGGAGTCGCGCTTGCTCCCAACGGCGCACGCGTACTCTACACCATCTCGACGTGGGAGCATCCGAATTCGAAAGGTGACGTCACCAAGGGCGATACGACACTCGGTGATCGACACGAGCGTCGTTCGCATGTGTGGATCGTGCCGTTTGCCGGTGGGAACGCGCGACAGCTCACGTCTGGTGAACGTGGCGAGTCGCAACCGCAGTGGTCGCCCGACGGCTCGACGATTTCGTTTGTCAGCGCACGCGGCGCGGGCACGGGAGAAGACGCGCCCAAGCCTCAGGTATGGCTGCTGAATGCTGATGGTGGCGAAGGGTGGCAGCTCACGTCGGCGCGTGATGGCATTGTCGCGTACAGCTGGTCGCCCGATGGAAAACGTCTTGCGTACATCACGCCGGATACC
>JAYUWD010000408.1:0-3538 GCA_043753735.1 Gemmatimonadaceae bacterium | reverse complement strand
GGAAAACTTGAAGCAACGTGAGAGACGGCATGGCAGAACCATGGCGCACCCCGGACGATTGTACCTTACCGAAACATCTCGCCCCTAACCCATCCACTCCTTCCACACCGTCTCGTGAATCCCGATCGACACCTTGTGCTGCATCCGGACAAGCGGCTGACGCAACATCAATGGTTCGTCCACCAATATGGAAAGCCACTTTTCTTCGCCGTATAACGCGGGGCGCAACCCCAGCTCAGAAAAGCGCCTCGAGTCGCGGTCGAGCAACGCCTCGATTCCGAACTTCTGCGAGAAGCGACGCAACTCACCCAATGACGCGGCACGCTCTCCAAAGTCCACAAAGTGAGTCTTCACGCGACGCTCGGCGAAAAAACGCAGCGCCTTGCGCGTGTCGGCGTTCTTCTTGGTGCCAAAGATCTGAACCTGTAAATCAAGCGGCGGCATCATCGGCTAGTCGACGCTTCGCATCATCAAACGCACCCTCACTGCGCGACACTACCAACGTCGCCACGCCGTTGCCAATCAGATTGGTGACCGCACGCGCCTCAGACATGAAACGGTCCACGCCAAGCAACAACGCTACCCCTTCAACCGGTACCGTGCGCGTCGCCGCCAACGTGCTCGCCAACACGATGAATCCCGAACCGGTCACACCAGCCGCCCCCTTCGACGTCAGCATCAAAATTCCAAGTAGCGTGAGCTGCTGCGTCATCGTCAAATCAACGCGATACACCTGCGCTATAAAAATTGCCGCCATCGACAGGTAAATGCTCGTACCGTCAAGATTGAACGAATATCCGGTGGGAATCACCAACCCCACAACGGGTCTTGCACAGCCATATCGCTCCATCTTCTCCAACATGCGAGGCAACGCCGCTTCAGAACTCGAAGTGCCCAACACCAGCAGAATTTCCTCGCGAATGAATCGCAGGAATTTCAGGAGACGGAATCCGTACAATCGACAAATGGTACCAAGCACGACGAAGATGAAAATTGCCATCGTCAGATAGACGTCGAGCATCAAACGTCCAAGCGGCAGCAGTGTCTTCAGACCGAATGTGCCGATCGTGTACGCCATCGCACCAAAGGCGCCGATCGGCGCAACTTTCATCACAATCGCAACGATGCGAAAGAATACGGCCTGCAATCGCAACAGCAGGTCGGCAATGTCTCGCCCAGCGTCACCGACGGCGGTCAGCGCGACTCCGAACAGCACGGAGAAAAAAACGACAGGCAATAGATCGCCGGACGCAAATGCGCTCACGACATTACTGGGTACGATGTGCAGCAAAAACTCCAACATCCCCTGCTGCGCGCCAGCCTTGGTGTACGCCGATACGTCACCTGCGACCATCACCGTCGCATCAAGACCGGCACCAGGTTTTGTCAAGTTCACAACCACCAGCCCAATCGCCAGCGCGAGCGTCGACACCAGCTCGAAATAGAGCAACGCCTTGCCGCCGACACGACCCAGTCGACGCAAATCGGCCATCGACGCGATACCGTGAACGATCGTTAAAAAAATGATGGGCGTGATCACCATCTTCACAAGATTCACAAATGTGTCACCAATCGGCTTGAGCTTCTTCGCAAACTCGGGCTCAAACACCCCGAGCAATACGCCAAGCGAAACGGCAATGAGAACCTGGAACGTGAGATTTCGAACAAGACGCTGCAACATGTCTGCGCGGGAGGCGAGGGCGGGAGGCTGGGGCCGAGTCTGGACCGTGGGTCAGGTGAGTTTGCGCAACGCCAGGAGACCCAGACGCAACATCAACAAACCAAGCAGGAACAGCACTCCGGCTGCCACGACGAGAACGGTGGGGATGATCGCCTCGCGCACACACCACAGCCAGCCCGATCCCACCGCGCCCGAAGCGCCAATCAGCGCCGCACCAATCAGCACCAACGGCATCGAGCCCAAGGAATCACGCACCGCCCACGGCGACACGTCGCGCGCCTCCATCATAGGACGGAGCACGCCGTGACCAACAACCCCCGCGACCAGCGCGCACATCGCCGACGCGACGATCGCGGCCGCCAATAGCGACTCTGATGACGCAATCACGCGGGTCAGCGCCCAGCCCTTACTTTCTCTCCACGCTTCATCTCGCCAATCTACCCCCAGACCCAAGTCCCCAGCCCCCACCCATGCGCCCGTATCGCCCCGCTTGGTGGCTCCCGGATCCGCATAGCGCGACGCTTTGGGGTCGACTCGGTCGACGCGAGCCAGTACCCAACGTTTGCACGCTCCGCTGGAATACGCCGGATGGGGACTTCGTCGAAATCGCTCGACTGAATGCGCCCGAAAACTTCCCCGCAGACGCGCCACGCGTCCTCGTCCTCCACGGACTCGAAGGCGGCGTCCATTCGCACTACGTACGCGCCATCTTTCGGGAAGCCCGCGCCCGGGGCTGGGGCGCCGACTTGCTGATCTTTCGAAGCTGCGGGTCAGAACCCAATCGGCTCCCACGCTCCTACCACTCCGGCGAAACTGGCGACCCGGCGTTCGTCATCGACCAGATCACAACCGAATTCCCCGACGCGCCCCTCGGTCTCTTGGGGGTGTCACTGGGCGGCAATGTGCTCTGCAAACTGCTCGGCGAGCGCGGCGTCACCCTGCCGAAGCAGGTCGTTGGGGCGGTCGCCATGTCCGTCCCCTTCGATCTGGCGCGGGCTTCGCGACACATCGGACGCGGCTTCGGTACCGTCTATGAACGCGCGTTCCTCCGCTCCCTTATCCCGAAAGCACTCCAAAAGGTCGAACGTCACACAGAACTCGCACCGCTCGCCACCGTCGCCAGCGTTCGCACAATCTGGGAGTTTGACGACACGTTCACGGCTCCACTCCACGGCTTCGCCAGCGCCGCCGACTACTACAGGCGCGCCAGCTCGATCTCCTTTCTGAAAGACATTCGTGTCCCGACGCTTCTGCTGAGCGCGGTCGACGACCCGTTCTTGCCCCCGGATGTCCTCGATCACGTGCGCACTGTGGCCCACGGGAACAGTGCGCTCACCCTGGAGTTTCCAGAACGGGGCGGACACGTCGGCTTCACAGCGGGCCGCTGGCCCTGGAATCCGTGGTACTACGGCGAATGGCGCGCCGCAGAGTTTCTCACCGGCCAATTCAAATAGATTCATCCCATGCTTCCCCTCTCCCTGCTCTTCCTGCTCTCCGGGCTCGTACTTGGCGTTTTCGCGATGCTTTACGGCACCGAACGTCAGGTGCATTCGCGCCTTGCGCCGCACGAACGACAGAGCGAACACGATCCCGCCAGCGAACCGTCGCCGCTCTTCAATCTCGCGTCGATCGCTGCATTCACCTTCGGGTTTGGGCTCACGGCGTACCTGATCACCAGCCACACGTCACTGCCAATGGCGCTACAGGTCGTCCTCGCAGGCGTCGCGGGCGCATTGGCGATGACGGTTCAGTCGGTGCTGATCGCGCGGTGGGCCATTCCAAGCGCGCGCGCCGAACAGATCGATGGCCGATATCTGCTGCAGGGAACCATCGGACGGACGACAAGCGCTATTCCAA
>JAYUWD010000407.1:0-3549 GCA_043753735.1 Gemmatimonadaceae bacterium | reverse complement strand
TCGACTTGTCCGTATTGGTCGCGCGAAAGTCCTTGTTCAACGCGGCAATCTGGCTCGCGATCTGTGCGTCGGAAATGTTCTGCGCCGCGGTGTTGAAGACAACATGCACCACAACATTGATGGTGGCGATCGGCACCGTGGCAAGATCGAACGCCGACGTCCTCAGTTTTGCGATATCGTTCTCGAGCTTGAACTGATTGCCGCGGAAGGATGGATTTGTCTCGAGTAGACGCATGTGTACTTGCATCGCTCCGCACGAGCGGCGCTTCAACGTGGCCGGCTTCTCCGCCTTCGCACTCTTCACTCTTTTCACAGTCGCATTTTTCGCCGAGTCCTTCTTTGCACTCTTTTTTGCAGTAGGCACCAATACTCCTTCCGGCCCGGCCGGAGGAACGCGATGGCCGTTCATAGCTGCAACTTGTCGTCGGCACGCGGGTCCGACGAGAAGCGCGTGCCGTCACGCAGCACGCTCGCACCAATGTCGTTTCGCCGAAGTGGAGGCTCATGAAAACGACGGAACTTCGGCGTCACCACGCCTAGTATGCGACCGACGGGTTCACTCGGCAAGTCAACGCCTCGGATCCAACACGCACGCGATAGGATTGTACGCATGTCTTCATTGAACTTCCGCGCATGAATCGCCACGGCTCGGTCCGCCTTGCGTGGTCGTGCAGCTGCGGTGTGCTCGTTGCGATCATGATCTGGTTTGTCAGTCGTAGCGGACCATTGCTGACACCAGACTCGATGTCGTACGTAGGCGCGGCCCACGCGCTGGCTGAACAGGGGCAATTGCGAGTACCGGTCGGGACATGGGATGCCGCTGACAGCACCATGGTGCTCAAACAATTTCCACCTGGATATCCAGCTCTGCTCGCGGTGGCGCTCCACGCCGGCGTGACGTCGGCCACGGTGGTGCGCGCGCTCAACGCAGCGGCTGCGTTTGCGCTTGTAGCGCTGACTGTCTGGTTGTGCGGCGCCGCTACAAACGACAGTTGGCCAGTGCGATTGGCCGCACCTCTGATGATTGTCGCTGTGCGTGCGATGCCGACCGCGTTGGCGAGTGCGTGGAGCGAACCACTCTTTCTGGTGGCGGTCGTGATCACGCTACTTCTGATGGTGAGGTACCCCGCCCAGAGTTGGACATATGGCACCAGTGCAGCGCTCGGCAACGCGGTGCGCTACGCCGGCGTGTCGTTGCTGCTATCGGCCGTCACGTGGGCGATGTGGGAGGCGTACACGCGACAAGCAGCATCCCTTGAGGCCAATGCATCCCGTGTCGGGGCGGCGCACGCGGTGCGCAGGCAGCGTATCGCTCAAGCCATTCGCGCGGCTGCAATCGCGGTCACGCCTGGTGCTTTGTTCAACGCGTGGTGGCTCTGGCGTGCGCGGCACTTCGGCGTGCAAACGCCAGTGGCGACCGTCGCATGGATGGGAAATCTCCTGGCGGCGAGCGGTGAGGGAATTCGGACCGTTTCCGCGCAGCTCGTGCCCCTGTCGACCCGATTGACTGCGTGGGTGCGAGTCGATGTCGCTTGTGTACTCCTTGTCGGAGTGGCTGCACTGATCGCTAACGCGCTGCGCCGCACTCGGCACGTCTCAGCGTCGGCAGTGCCCGTGCAGAATCGCGCTACGAGAACGATAGCGGCAGCACTGACCATCGCCGTCAGCTACGCGGCGATGCTCGTCTACGCCCGATTGTTTGTCGGGGGCAATATCCCGCTCGACGATCGCCTGCTCGCGCCGCTGGTGCTCATGGGCGGTATCGCAACGCTGATTGCGCTATACACCTGGTCACGGCAAGCAACGCGTGTCGTGCGACGGGTCACTGCTGTGGCGTTTGCATGTTGGATCGCCGCCGCTGCATGGCAGTCGTTTGCCGACGCCAGAAGTCTCCTCGATGACCGCGACGACTACGGCAGCGACTACTGGACCGACACGCCAGCGGCGGTGTGGCTGCGCACCAACGGGCGAACTCACGCGCTGTTCAGCAACGACCCGGTCGCGACGTACTTCATCACCGGTCGACCGTCGCGCATGGTGCCAAATACTTTTCGCGCAACGACAGCGTCCGACTTTCTCGAACGATTGCGCGCTACCGATGGTGTGCTGATCGAGTATTCCATGCCCCTTGAAGACATGGTCGACGCGCGTGAACTCGCTCGCCAGACAGGCTTGTGCATTGTCGTCACGTCGGAAGTGGGCACCGTGTGGAGAGCGCCGACCGGTCCGATGAAGTTGTGCGTGACAGGAGCGGGTAGTGTTAGATCGCCGGAGGTTCCATCCCCATCTGCGCCCACTCTTCCCGCGCCGGGCCGTAAATCCCCGTAACTGGAAGTCCGGCTTGACGCATCAGTACCGTAAGTTGGCCGCGATGATGCGTTTGGTGGCCAACGAGCACGGCCAGCGTCTGCGCCCGCGTCCACTGTTCGCCGTACATGGTATCACTCTCGGCGAGCGAGCTATCACTCCAGTGCGCGTGCACTGCTTCGAGGAGCGACGCTGCCGCCGCGCGATATGCCGCCGCAATCGTGGCCGCATGCGCAGGCGCAGGGGTGTTCTCGTCGGGCCCGGCTACCTGCAGACCCGTGTGTCCCATCATCTCGGGAATCGTTTGCGCGATGTGCCATGCGATACGGCCGAGTGTGCGCCCGCCGGGATGCACCTCTTGTGGAAGCGATGCATCCGTGAGCAGGTCGAGGAGCTTCTGCATGCCGGCCGATTCAAACGCCCAAGTGTTGGAAAAATCGTCGATACTGCGAAACATTGTCGCTCCTTGTAATGCGCGCGTTAAGTGACAGTACCAGCGCTCGCCCGCCTCATTTGTTGTCGTGCCCGCACGCACCCTTTTCGGGGACTGAAGGCCGTATTCTCGACCCGGCCGTGCGAAGCGCTGCAAGTTCAGGAGCACCTTGCCACTCCTTCCCAATCAGCCAACGTGGCCATCCTCAAAGCACACGAAACGCCAAGAGCACGAAGGTAATAGGCCAAGTGACAGATGCCAACGCGCTAGCGCGATTCTGTTCGACTCAGAGCGCACTTCCCGTCTTCGCAAGAATCGTCGGGTCGGCAGTGCAGGCACTCAGCGTCTTGTGGCATTCATCCAAGCAACCACAGCCTGAATTTTGTACCGATGGTAAACCACAAACTCTTGGGGCAGGCAATCGCTGCAATCATCCTGCTGATGGATTCGGAGATGGAACTACGGCGACACCGCTTTCGACAGCGGACATTCCGTTTTTGACAAGTTGAGCGCCCTCTCGCACAACACATGGTGTTGCCCTCGCCCTGCCCAATTTTAATGGAGGATAGTTTATGCGAATGCATTTGAAGCTGTTCCAGATACTCGTTGCAGTCGTTTCGACGTGACACGTAGCTGCCTGCCACAAGCTCCCCATGCGATCAATTGTTTCGTTCGCGTTGGCCCGGAGAGCGATTCATTTTGTCCGCGCATGCCTCACTGCTACCTAACGGTGGAGTGCAGCTAACAGCAACTCTAAGGACTGCGGCCTTGTTCGCTCCGCTCAGTGGCCGCATTCTATTGCAGACGCT
>JAYUWD010000406.1:0-3552 GCA_043753735.1 Gemmatimonadaceae bacterium | reverse complement strand
CGGCGCTCGCCATTCCTCTGTTTATGCATTTGCGTCACAAGGAGAAGGACAAGCCATACAAATTTCCGTCGCTGATGTTTCTGGCGCAGTTGCCCATTCGTACCTCGCAACGGCAGCGCATCACAGATTGGCCGTTGTTGCTGCTGCGTGCGCTTGCGGTCGCGCTGCTGGTGGCTGCGTTTGCTCGGCCTGTGTTTACCAGACAGTCGATCGTCAACAGCGATACGCGCGCCAAGGCTGTCGTGATCCTGCTGGATCGTTCGATGAGCATGGGACACGCGTCGGTGTGGCCCGCGGCCCTCGATTCAGCGAAGCAGATCATCGCGAAACTGTCGGCGCGCGATCGTGTCGGGATCGTGTTTTTTGATGATGCCGCCGAGATAGCGCAACGATTGACGGACGACAAAGGCGCAGCGAGTGCGGTGTTGTCCAGTGCCAAGCCGATGCCGCGCGGTACGCGGTTCGCGCCGGCCATGCGCACCGCGCGTCAGATGTTGCTCGATGCGCCGTATTCTGCGGCGGAAATCGTGCTGATCTCCGACCTGCAGCGCGCGGGAACGTCAGGCATTGCGGGTATCGATTTGCCGGCTGGCGTGCAGCTGCGCGGCGTGAACGTCGGCGCGAATGATCGAGGGAACAGTGCAGTCCGCGCCGTCGAGGCATCGCGCATCAGCGACGGTACGAAGACAATGTTGGCGGTGAAAGCGCGGGTCTCCTCGCGCGCACTGAGTACGGCACGAAAGGTTACGGCCACACTTACGCTCAACGGCCGCGAAGCGGGCACCAGAACCGTTGCGCTGCCGATGAGCGGCGAGACGGTCGTAACCTTCGCCCCCGTTGCCGCCGCCTCCGGCGAGGTGACTGGCACCGTTTCGCTCGACGTGGACGCACTCGCCGCCGATGACAAATTCTTCTTCGTCTTGCCGCGCGAAGATGCGCTGCGTGTCACGCTGGTATTGCCCGACGACGCCACGAACGGCGAAACACTCTTCCTCGATCGCGCACTTTCGATTGGCCGCACACCGGAAATCCGTCTCGAGCGGACCAGTGTCGCATCGCTCAATCCCAACCTGCTGCAACACAGCGCCGTCGTGCTGCTGTGGGATGTTGCACCGACGACCAACGGCGCAACGCTGCTCGAAACGTATGTAGCGAACGGTGGCGGCGTGATCGTCGCGGCGGGGCGTCGACTGGGCGCACGCAGCAGCGCTTCGAGAATCATTCCAGCGCGGGTCACAGGCATGGCTGATCGTCTCCCGGATCGGGGCGGTACGCTCACGCAACTCCACCTCGAACACGCACTCTTCGCTCCGTTTCGCGCCACCCCAGACGCACTCGGCGGCGCGCGCTTTTTGCGCTATCCGCGACTCGATGCATCCGCCGGCACCGAAGTACTCGCCCGTTTCGACGACGCGCTGCCGGCAATCATCGAGCGCAAGCTGGGTAGTGGACGCATCGTCATGGTGGCGGCGCCACTGGACGCGCAGAATGGCGATCTGCCGTTGCAGCCTGCGTTTCTTCCATTTGTTCGTCAACTCGTGCTGCATACATCCGGTCGCGATGCCGTGCCGCTCTGGCGCACGACGGCGGAGAGCTGGTCAGTGCCCGAGAGTTTGAAAGACCCCGTTGTTCGCGCGCCCGACGATGCGTTGCTGCGCCCCAGGCGTGATTCATTGGGTAGCGCAGTGCCGCTCGCCGACGCAGGGCTGTACTCGGCGTACGCTGGCGCTGCGACGGGCGCGCCCGCCGCTTTCGCCGCCGTGAATGTGCCGTCGAGTGAGTCGGATCTCGCGGCGATCGACCCGAAGGAGTTGTTGCTGGGTGTGCGCGAGAGTGAGCGCGCTGCCGTCACGAGTGGTGCGCCACCCACTACCGACGAGCTCGAGCGTCGGCAGAATGCATGGCGTTGGCTGCTGATCGTTGTCGCGCTCGCGCTCGTGAGCGAGACTTTCATGTCCACACGCGGCTGGCGTGCAGTTGCCAGACGGTATCGTCCGGCTTCCCCGGAACGGAGCGAGTCATGAGCCCCGATCGTGAGCTGCTCACAACGCTTTCAGCGCTACGTCGCCAATGGCGTCAACGGATCCTGCTCGAATCGCTGGTCTGGATTGCGGGCGCGGTTCTCGTTGCGATCGTTGTCGCGATGGCGCTGCTGCAATTCGGCGATGCGAGCACGACGCCAGTTTTGGCCCGTGGCGTTGGCTACGCGCTGATTCTTGTCGCGGCTGGTCGGTTTCTGCTGTTGCCGATGGTGCGACGTGCGGACGACGAACACTTCGCGCTTTATGTCGAAGAACGCGCCCCACAGCTGCGACAGGCGTTGCTGTCTGCCGTGCAGGAAGCACACATCCCCGAGGCCGAACGTTCCTCGGGGGCGTTGGCGCGTCGACTGTTCACGCGTACGATCGCCGCAATTCGTCCATTGCAGGAACGGGCCGCTTTGGAACGTCCGCGTATGGTGCGCGCCGCACAGACCCTTGGTGGATTGGCGGTGGTCGCGGCGGTCCTCTTTGGGTTCGGACCAAGTGCGGTGCGCGATGGCGCCCGACTTTTGTTCGTTCCGTTCGGAACGGCTGAAGCGGCCACCCCCGTACGCATGGTCGGTGTGAAGCCGGGCAACGCAACCGTACCCCGGGGTGGTGCGATTGAAGTCGCGGCCGCCCTCGTTGGCTTTGCGGCTGACGGTGCAGAAATCGTTTTTCGCAACGATTCTGCTGGAGAGTGGGTGCGACTGCCAATGGCGCGCGATGCGGATTCGACGGGATTTCGCGCGCGGTTGTTCGATCTCACCAAGCCAACCGAGTACTACATCGAATCAGCGGATGTGCGCTCGCCGACATTCAAGCTTGGCATCAGTGATCTGCCGGCCGTGCAACAGATCTCGCTCGATCTCAGGTTCCCCTCGTACAGTGGATTGCCCTCGGAGCACATCGAAGATGGTGGCGACGTTGCCGCCGTAATCGGAACGTCGGTGAGTGTGCACGCCAAGGTGACGCGCAAAGTGCAAGGCGGTCTGCTGCATTTTGATGACGGCACCATCGCGACGATGAAAGTCGACAGCGACAGCATGCTCACAGGCACGTTCAAGGTGGGGCGCAGCGGTTTTTATCGCATCGATCTCATTGGCGCGGATGGCGCAACCGTTGCCGGCTCGGTGCAGTACCTGATCGAGGCCATTCCTGATCGCGTGCCGTCCGTGCGTATCGAAGCGCCGGGACGTGACACCAAGGTGTCGAATACCGACGAAGTCACCATCAGCGTTCGCGCCAGTGATGATCTCGGCGTCATTTCCCTCGAAATGCGCTACCGCGTGAACGGCGGCGACGAGCAGCGCGTCGTGATGAAAGACAGCACGCGCCGTACGCCTCGTGATGTCACCGCGGCCCACACTCTGTTTCTTGAAGAGCTGTCACTGAAGCCGGGAGACCTCGTCGCGTACAACGCAGTCGCGCGCGATGGCGGCGGCCACGAAGGGAGCAGCGATGTCTATTTCCTCGAGGTGCGTCCCTTCTCCAAGAACTATCGTCAAGCCGAGCAGAATGGTGGCGGCGG
>JAYUWD010000405.1:0-10751 GCA_043753735.1 Gemmatimonadaceae bacterium | reverse complement strand
GACGATCTCCAAGCGCCTCTTCGACCTTGGAAAGCGTGATGCTCTGGTCGTCTGCGCTTTTGGTGTGCCAAGGCAGCGCCAACACCCAATCGAGATAGGTGCGCAACACCTGATACTCGCTCGACGCGGGCGAAAGCATGCGCAGTCGTTCGGTTTCGCGGCGCGCTTCGGTGGCGACCTTCTCGGGCAGTTTCGCTTCTTCGATGCGGCGCAGCAAATCGACCGATTCCTTTTCGTTCGGATCAGTTTCACCTAACTCCGACTGAATCGCCCGCAGCTGCTGCCGCAGGTAGAACTCACGTTGATGCTGCTCAATCTTGATCTCGGTCTGCTTTTTCACGTCGTCCATCACGCGCGCCCGCGCCACCTCGCGTTCGAGGCGCGACAGGATGAACCGAATACGTTGCCCGATATCGAGCCGCTGCAACACCTCTTCCTTGTCGGCGATACGCAGATTCATGTTGGTCGCTGCGAGGTCGGCAAAGCGCCCCGGATCGGACACATTCATCTTCAGGATTTGCGGCACCTCGCTCGGGATGCGATCGACCAGCTCCGCGAGTGTTTCGGCCGCTGCGACCGTGCGCGCGATGAGTTCGTCCAACTCGTTCGGATCGGCAGGGAGCTCCTTTGCTCCCTGCACCTGCGCGATCGCAAACGGGGTCACTTGATCGATTGCGTCGATCGTGATGCGACGCAGTCCCTGAAGCGTGATCTGAACAGTCTCGCCGGGCAGATTGATGCGCTCATGCACGCGAGCGGCGACTCCGACATGCCCCACAAAATTGTGCGGGTCGATCGCGTCATCGTTCTCCGCCGCCGCAACTACGAGGGCGACGATCAGTCCTGACTCTTCGTGCGCTCGAAGCAACGCCAGATTTTCGGGAGCGCCCATTTGCACCGCGATCGTTCCCAGCGGGAACACGATCGTTGAACGAAGCGCCATCAGTGGCAGGGCCGGCGGCAGCTCGGCGCGAAGGATTTCTTCCTTGCGCTGGCCGCGGGGCATCGAAATAGCCGGAAAACGCGGAGTCGGTCGCGGCACGAAAGTTTGGCGAGAGGAACTGGGACCGAGCGCTGGCGACGCGGCATCGTGCCGCGCACTTCAGCTTCAGAATCTCGGCAGGTGGGCGCGCCACCGCACAGAGTGGGCGAATCTACTGCAGGTGAACCACCCGGCAACTTGTAAAGGTCCGAGGTTGTACCGGTCGTCACGCCCCGTTAGCGTTTCTGGTCTATGTTCGACGAGCTATCAGACAAACTGGGCAGCGTGTTCGCGAAGCTTCGCGGACGTGGCGTTCTCACCGACGCGGATATCAAGGACGGCCTGCGCGAAGTTCGCCGGGTCTTGCTTGAGGCGGACGTCAACTTCGCCCTCACGCGCGAGTTCCTCGAGCGCGTCGAGAAGAAGGCTGTTGGCGTATTGCAGATCAAAACGATCCAGCCAGCACAGCAGTTGGTCAAAATCGTGCACGACGAACTTACCGCGATGCTCGGTGAACGTCGTGAAGGTCTCAAGGTCAGCACCGTCCCGCCGACAATCGTGATGATGGTCGGCCTGCAGGGATCGGGGAAGACGACGACTGCAGCCAAGCTGGCTCGTCGGCTCGTCGCGGAAAACAAGACCACTCGTCTTGTCGCGGCCGACGTGTATCGACCAGCCGCGATCGACCAGCTTGAAACCCTTGGCGCGCAGTTGAACGTGCCCGTGTATGCCGATCGCACGACCAAGGATGTCGTGAAGATTGCAAAGGCGGGTATCGACCAGGGCATGCGGGCGCGCGACCGCGTGGTGATCATCGATACCGCGGGACGGTTGCAGATCGACGCGGACATGATGGACGAGCTCAAGCGGCTCAAGACTGCGATCAAGCCGGACGAAATTCTGTTCGTCGCCGACGGCATGACCGGCCAGGAAGCGGTGAAAATTGCGCAGGGTTTTGACGAAGCGCTGAACATCACCGGCGTCATTCTCACCAAGCTTGATGGCGACGCACGCGGCGGTGCGGCGCTGTCTATCTACGGTGTGCTGAAGAAGCCGATCAAATACATCGGCGTTGGCGAGAAGGTCGACGCGCTTGAAGAGTTTCACCCGGAGCGCATGGCTGGCCGCATTCTGCAGATGGGCGATATCGTGTCGCTCGTCGAGAAGGCGCAGGAATCATTCGATACCGTCGAGGCAAAAAAGCTCGAGAAGAAGGTCCGCAAGGAAGGAATGGACCTCGAGGATTTTCTGACGGCGATGCGGCAGATGCAAAAGCTGGGACCGTTCGAGAATCTGCTGAAGCTGCTGCCCGGCGTGAACAGCAAGATGCTGAAAGACGTGAAGATGGATCCCAAGCGTCTCAAGCACATTGAAGCAATCGTACTTTCGATGACGCCGCAGGAACGGAAGAAGCCGGAGCTGTTGAACGGTTCACGGCGCGCGCGCATCGCGAAGGGTTCGGGTCGCCCGGTGAACGAGATCAACAAGCTGCTCGAGCAGTTCCGCGAGATGCAGAAGATGATGAAGAAAATGAGCGGCGGCGCGGGGGGCAAAGGCGGCGGAGGTATGCCACGGATGCCGTTCGGTGGTGGCGGAATGTTTGGCGGGATGCGTTAGCTCCCGGCGCTCGCGAAAATCCTGACGGGCGCCCCTACCGCGTCCAGAGTAGAATGACGCACCGGGCTTCACGAAACGCCGCCCGGTACTCGTTCGGGATCTGCGCCGCGCTTGCATACACTTCCATCCCCTCGATCCAGTTGAGCGGGAAAAGGTCAAGCGCCTGCGGCTTCGGCGTGGGACTGCCCGTGCGCGCAACGTCCTGGATTGCCCTGCGCGACGCTTCACGCGCCGTCGTCGAATTTGGATTGCCGAGCAGCGCAAGCATCGTCGCTGTAGGTACTGCGGCCGCATCGGCGATCGGCTTGGCCATCAGCACGCCATCCAGAAAAATCACACCGTCGCCACAACGCGCTGCGCGAGCACTCATGCGGCGGAGCATTTGTCCGAGGTCCATCGGACCAAGCTTGTCAAAGTCGGCGCGCGTCACATACTGCTCGGGTGGTGCGCCGGAAAATTGCTTCCGATTGAGAAATCCGGTTGCGGCCAGACGCGGAGACACCCGATTTGCCTTTACCAGCACCGGGGCGAGGTCCGCGGCCCCTCCCTGTAACTCGATCGCCAGCGTTTCGTCGTCTGCGAGCGGAAGTTCGAGCGGAACGGTCAACGGTTCAAACCCGAGTCGGCGGATCTCCAGTGTCACCGTGCCGCGACGGAGATTTGTCAGCAGAAACCGACCCAGGGAGTCGCTCACTGTGCGACTTGCGCTGGCCACTGCGAGGATCTGGGCGCCGATGACCGGAGCGCCAATCGAATCCTCGACGGTGCCCGCTACGCGTGTGGTGCCGGAGCTTTTACCCTGCGCTCGAAGCGCTGTCGGCGCCACCACCAACAGTGCGACCCCGATGAGCCGGAGGAGGAAGGTCATTGCGCGAATACTCACCCCGGCCAACAGGCGCGCAAGAAGCCTCGTCTGAAGCGGTGTATGCAGTAGCGCCAGTGACCCGGGTTCCGCTACCTTTTGAGGCTATGGCAGCGCCGCGCCTGTAGGTCAGCCCCAAACGGGACCGGCTCACAAAGCGACGACTCGAGTGCGGACCGGAATCGCCGGCCCCGCGAGGAGCTCGGGACCAGAAAGACTGACCCCGTCATGGGATGCCCAGATGGCTGTAAAGATCCGTCTCCGCCGCGAAGGCCGGAAGAAGACCCCGATGTATCGCATTGTTGTTGCTGATTCGCAGAGCCCCCGTGACGGGCGTTTCATCGAGATCATTGGCCAGTATCAGCCGCGGTTTGGCGGCGAGAACGCCATCAACCTCCAGCTCGACCGAGTCAACTATTGGCTCAACGTCGGTGCACAGCCCACGGACACCGTGCGTGCATTGCTCCGTCGCGCTGGCGTGCTGAAGGAGCGCCACGAGGCGCGTCTCGAGGCCAAGGGCGTGACCGTGAAAAAGGTCGCGGCTGCCAATGCGACCGCCAACAGCTCGTCCAAGTCCGACGATCTCACGCCGCCGCCGGGTCCGGTCGTCATGCTCGCAGACGACGCTGATCGCGCGGAGTCCTGAGCTGGGCGAACTCGTAGTCGTCGGGCTGGTGCGCCGCGCGCATGGTGTGCGTGGCGCCCTCGCCGTCGAATCGTTGGTCGATGCGCCGGATGCGATTTTCGCCTCCGGCGCTGTCGTTATCGCCGGCGACCGGAACGGCAAAGCGACAGCCGAAGGCGAGTTGCACATCGAAGACGGTCGGCCGATGAATCGCGAATGGCTGGTCAAATTTCGCGAAATAGCCGATCGCGATATCGCCGACGTCTGGCGCGGCCGCTACCTGCTGGTCGATGAATCGAAGCTGCCAAAACCCAATGAAGATCAGGTGTACATCTACGCCCTGATGGGAATGCGCGTCGAAGTCGAGGGGCAGGGACTCGTCGGGCATGTGCGCGATGTCTACGATGCTCCGCAGGGGCTGCTGCTGGAAATCGAAACGGCGACGGGGAAGCCGCTTGTGCCATGGCGTCCGGAAATCGTGTCCCGCGTTGACGAAGCCACGCGCACGATCGTGCTCAAGCCGCTTGAAGGGCTGCTCGAGTAGCCGCGCGCTTCCGACATGCATCGTCAACCGTTGCGAATCAATGTTGTCACCATCTTCCCCGACTTCTTCGCGGGGCCGCTTGGCCTGAGTATTCCCGCACGCGCCGCGGGCGTCGGCAGCGTGTCGTACAACATCGTGGACTTGCGGAGCTTTACCCACGATCGGCATCGCACGGTCGACGACTATCCGTTTGGCGGTGGTCCGGGAATGGTGATGAAACCCGCACCGTTTTTTGAAGCGATTGAATCGATTGGTGCCAAGGCGCCGATCGTCATGCTTTCGCCACGCGGACGCAAATTTCGACATGCGGATGCCGTGCGTTTTTCAGAGAGCGGTGAACTGACACTGCTCTGCGGACACTACAAGGACGTCGACGAACGGGTCGCAGCGCATCTTGCCACTGAAGAACTTTCACTCGGTGATTTTGTGTTGAGTGGTGGTGAGCCGGCCGCCCTCGCCATCATCGACGCGACGGTGCGACTGCTGCCGGGTGCGATGGGCGATCTGGATAGCGCGCGTACCGATTCGTTCTATGACCGCGGCATCAGTGCGCCGAGCTATTCGCGCCCCGCCGACTATCGAGGATTCACCGTACCCGATGTACTGGTCGGCGGCGATCATGCGAAGGTTGCAGCGTGGAAAGCAACGGAAAGCTTGCGCCGCACGCGCGACGGCGAAGCGCGCGATCGCGCAGAGTGGTCGGAGCGCGCGCGCGTGAGTGCGGCGCGCGAAGCTGCTATCGCCGACGCGGAGCGCGTTTTGGCGGAGAAGGCCGCGAAGAAGGCGAAGCGGAAGGGGCGGGGGAAGGGCGCGCGATAGGCAGTGCCTCTTTCAAGGGCAATTCGTCGCGATGATAGATCGTGATTGACGTCTCGTCGAACGTGCGACGACGTCCCCCCTGCGGCATAACATGATCGGTTGCATGCTCTGCGGCGAAGATTCGCGCAAACGGTACCGCGCGCCATGAGTCGAGTAATCGATCGAGCATCTTCGAGCTGTACGGCGGATCGACGAACACGATGTCGTACTTCTCCGCTTTCAGTGCGGCCGCGAATGGCAGAGCGTCCTTTTTGAAGATGCGCGATTTTTTCTGCACCCCGAGTGCTGCGATGTTGGCTTTCAACGCATGCAGGCTTGATGGACGGAATTCCACGAAGTCGGCGTATTTGGCGCCTCGCGAAATTGCCTCGAGACCGAGCGCACCAGTGCCGGCAAAGAGATCGAGGATACGTGCATCCTTGAGGTCGTCACCCAGCATGCCAACGAGAGCGGCGCGTACCTGCTCGCCGGTAGGTCGTACGCGAAAATCCTTTGGCGACGTGAGATCTCGGTCTGCAAATTTTCCACCGACGATTCTCATGGTCTTCTCGGATAAACGGGCGGTGCCGGGGGCCGTCGCGACGATGCGCCGATATGTGCTTGCGTGGTCATCATGGAAGCTATTCGCTGCGGCCATGCAATGCTGGCGCACAACAATTTTCAAACCTAGTGGAACGCGTTCGCGCTGCACGTTTCGTGCTGCAGCCCCCGTCCCCGCTCCTCCTCAGTGTGTGTTCAGATCGTACCGCATGATCAAGGCATGACGGCCACCCTTCGCGCGTTGGAGCGCATGCACCTCGCCACGGGGACCATCTGAACTGGCGATGAACGATTTCGGCGCGTGACGCTCCTCGTCCAACAAATTCCACATGAAGTGCGGCGAGCGTTGCGGGCAACTGTCCGGTGTGACGCGCACCAAGGAGCGCGGCAGAGACCGCAAGCTCGTCAAGGACAGTTCGAATCGCGATCGCACCGTTCGTTGTCCCGTGTGCATGCGTGGGGCGCTGCTTGGCCGGCAGCAGCGGCAGCAGGGCCGCCAGGGGATACAGCGGAAACGTCTGTCCTGCTGGAAATTCGAGATTATCAGCGCGCAGCGTGAACGAATCTCCGGCGGTGTGGCTGCACACCATCGGGCGATCGGTCGCCACGACTTCAACGCGGAGATCTCATGAGCGTGAACGACTCAACCGATGGGGCGATTGCGGTGTGAACTGTCGTAGCGCGCGCGGGCTTGCGAATCGGCATGCCACCAACATTAAAGTGGGATGACCTTGTCCGGCCACCGGTGTCCGATACCACAATCGTCTCAAGCGGTACGCCAGGGGTCGATACCGGGGGGGGCCGTGCGCAGCCTACCCGTGTACGCGATCCCGGCGGGTCTAGCCGCGCTGGCCGCGTCAGCGCTACTCAGTGGCGCGGCAACGTCCGCGGCCGCCGACTCGCTACCTTTGGCGTCGGGGAGTGTACACACGAGTGCGCTGCTCTTGCTCGTTTCGCCTGCGCTTGTCATCGGGCTGCTGCTGGCGAAACGTCACCTGATCGAAGCGTTGTTGTTGGGAATCGCCAACGCTGTGGCGATCGCGCTTCGTCTCGGAGTCATCACGCCATTCGACCTGCTGCATCTGGACAGAGCGACATTTGGCGCGACCAACATCCTTGTCGAAGGCATGCAGCGAGCCGTCGGCGTGATCATTTTCAAGCTCCTGCTTGTTTCACTGGTGGGAACATTGCAGGCAACGGACGCACTCGACCGGCTGGATGCGCGCCGCGCAAAGGCGGGCATCGTCGACGCGCAATGCGAAGAGCCGGATCGTAACTGCTGTCTCAATTGCCGTGTTGCTCACTACGCACAGCGTGTTCGCAAATTCTGATGTGGATAAGTTTGCGCGACGAACGGGGGAACGCTTTGGTGTATCCGGCTATCGTCGGCTGAAGTTTTGCTCTGCCTTTGCTCGACACGGGAACTTCCAACTCGGCGGCGGATATGTTCTCTGTCTGTACTGTCCGAGGCAATGGACGCTCTCGTCGCCGTTTTTTTCAGTCCCAAATCGAAGGAGACTCTGATGTTCCGTTCACTCTTTGTCGTTGCATCGGCTGCGTTGCTCGCGGCGCCAGTCGTTGCCATCACGACATTTACCCCGGCAGCGTCGGCGGCAACGAACAGCGGCGCGCGAGCCACTGAAACGGCCGTTTTCGCTGGTGGATGTTTTTGGGGTGTCGAAGCGGTATTCGAACATGTGAAAGGCGTGACCAACGTTGTTTCTGGCTATGCCGGTGGCACGACGGTCAATCCTGACTACGACATCGTCAGCAGTGGTTCCACGGGCCACGCGGAATCGGTCAAGGTCACCTACGATCCCACGATCGTCTCTTACGAAAAGCTGCTCGAAATTTTTTTCACCGTTGCTCACAATCCGACTGAACTCAATCGACAGGGGTCCGACGTCGGAACGCAGTATCGTTCAGCAATCTTCACCGCGAATGTTGAGCAACAAAAAGTGGCCACCGGTTTTATTGCAGCGCTGACGAAGGCGCGCAAGTTTTCACGCTCGATCGTCACGCAGGTCGCGCCACTAAAGACTTTTTATGCGGCCGAGTCGTATCACCAGGATTACCTGCCTCGTCATCTCACGCAGCCGTACATCGTGTACAACGATCTGCCAAAGCTTGACGAATTGAAGAAGCAGTACCCGGCGCTTTGGGTAGAACCCGCGACAAGAAAGTAGCGGGCGCCGATTCATAACGTGTGAACGTGGTGCGTCAGCGTATTTCGAAGGTGATGGTCGCCCACTTGGATTCGTAGTCGACGCGACCATCATCGGAACGTTTCATGTGGATGAACTTTACGTACCAGCGACCGGCACGGGGCAGCAAGACGGCGACCGTGCCGTCTGCATTGGTGCGCAGCGATCTCGTCGGCAGCCGCGCGTCTCCGCTCACTCCGGTGCGCCCACCAACCAGCACCAGCTGATTCGCAACCGGCTTTCCGTCGACGAGACAGCGAAGATGCATTGTTCCACCGGAGCTGAGCAGGTACGGGTTCTCGAGCGGGATGAGCTCTGCGGGGTACCCCAATACCACATTCCACGCGCTGGAGCGCGCTGCGCCAACTTGAAATATTGTCTTGATGTGTTTTGAATAGCGCTCGCGTGCGAGTTTGGTTAGCGAGCCATCTTTACGTCGTGCGGCGAGTATGTCGGGAATCCCGTCATCAGCGAGATACTGATTGAACGACTTTGCATCGAGCTCGAACTCTTGCGGCTTGGTGGAGAGCCCGGCGACGTATGTGCCTGCCGCATCAGTCGTGTATCTCAGCCATGCGGTGTCGGTCTCCGTTTCCCACAACGCGCTGTCCATTGGCAAGCGGCCCTTCGGCGAGACCACGCTCAAATCAGCGACTCGCGCCCATTCGATCGAATTCTCACTCTTGGAGAAGGTGCCGTTGAGCACCGGCATCCGGAGGGCCGTCATGGGGGCGACGTAGTACGACGTCAGCCGCCAGAACATGTCGTGGGCAAAGAGCGGTGCAGAGAATACGAAAAGCAACGATGCCACTGCCGCTGCGCGACGTCTCATGCGATCTCCCTGGGGATTGAATGTCGATGATCGGCGCACAATGTTGAGCACGATCTCCACCTCACCATAACCTACGGGTTTCGATGACAAATGCACGTTTTGGCCTCGTGCGATCTGTGCTCGCGTGCGCAATCACGCTACTCGCTGCAGGCCCGTATAAGCGCGCGCTCGACGCTCAGTCAATGAACACCGCTCCGCCCGCGATCACACGCGAGTTTCGCGGCGTCTGGGTGGCAAGCGTCGCCAACATTGACTGGCCGTCGAAGCCGGGGCTGTCGTCGTTTGAACAGCAGGCCGAGTTGCTGGCAATTCTCGATCGCGCGAAGGCGCTGAATCTCAACGCGGTGCTGTTGCAGGTGCGCCCCGCCGCCGACGCGCTGTACCCCTCGCCGTACGAGCCGTGGTCCGCGTATCTCACCGGGCTTGAAGGCCGAGCGCCGGAGCCGTTCTACGATCCACTCAAATTCGCCGTCGAGGCGGCGCACGCGCGCGGACTCGAACTGCATGCATGGTTCAACCCGTACCGTGCGCGTCACGCCAGCGCGACCAGCCCCTCGGCACGGACGCACATCAGCGTCATGCACCCGGAGCTTGTTCGCAGCTATGGAAAATATCTCTGGATGGACCCCGGCGAACCCGCAGTCATGCAGCAGACGGTGCGCGTCATGCTGGACGTGGTGAAGCGTTATGACGTCGATGGCATACACATCGACGATTACTTCTACCCGTATCCGGAGATCGGAAAAGACAGTGTCGAAGTTCCGTTCCCCGACGCAACAAGCTACGCCAATTATCGCACGCGTGGCGGCAAGCTCGAAGTGCACGATTGGCGGCGGCACAACGTCGACACGCTGGTGCAGCAGCTGTATCTGCGAACGAAAGCGCTCAAGCCGTGGGTGAAGGTGGGCATCAGCCCGTTCGGGATCTGGCGCCCAGGCAATCCGGCGCAGATCAAGGGATTTGACTCGTTCGAGAAGCTTTATGGCGACTCCAAGAAGTGGTTGCGGGAAGGGTGGATCGACTACTTCACGCCGCAGCTTTACTGGCCAATCGCACAAACCGCACAGAGCTACCCAGTCCTGCTCGACTGGTGGCTCGGTGAAAATGTGAAAGGACGCCATATCTGGCCGGGGCACAACGCAAGTCGAGCGGCGCAGGGCGGAAGCTGGTCCCCCGACGAATTGAACGCGCAGGTGCGGGCCACTCGCGCCACGAAAGCGACAGGAGATGTTTTCTTCAGTATGCGCGCCCTGTTGCCGATTACACCGATCCGCCGAGATTCGATGCTGGTCGGGGTGGCGACCCAACCGCCGGTTCCCGCTGCGGCTGCTGCGCTCGCGGCGCGGCTGCACAGCGAACTTTATCGCGATCCGGCGTTGGTGCCGGCCTTGCCCTGGCTCTCCGCCCGTGTGCCCCGTCGACCTGTCGCTGCGCTCCGACACGACGCCTCATCTCGTGAGCAGGTTGTCACGCTGCGGCCCGCACCGGGGGACAAGGTTGCGTGGTGGACGGTTCGGACGCTGGGATCGGACGGGTGGCGCAGTTGGGTTCTCCCGGGAAGCCAGCGGCAGCTGATTGTCGGTCCGGCGAGTGGCGAGGGGGTCAGACGCGTTCTCGTGACAGCGGTTGATCGCTTCGGCACTGAAAGTGGTGCCCGCGACATCAAGGCAGGCCCGCCGTGAAACGCGCGGCCATCAGACTGTTACAGAACGCGCGTCTTTCCGAG
>JAYUWD010000404.1:0-10758 GCA_043753735.1 Gemmatimonadaceae bacterium | reverse complement strand
AACCATCGGGTGCGATCGCCGCGCGCGACGCGACGATAGCCCGCCGTCGTTCGCGCCCCAGTTGCACGGTGACGCTTTCACCGGACAGAAAGCGCGGTGTGGCTGCTTGCAAAATCACTTCGCGCGTGGCACTGGCCGCGTCGTACGCGGGGGCCACGAACAGCACGCGCGCCTCGGCGCGTACGGTACCGCTGGCGCCAACGATCGCGGCACGGTCCCCGACGCGTAGCTGCTTGGCCATCGGATCGGTGACCCGAATACGCACCAGTTGTGGCGCCGCTTCCGTGACCCGAAACAATGTGTCGCCCACGGCGACCAGCTGTTTCGGCGTCACGTACCGTGCACTGACCTTCCCATCGAACGGCGCGACGACCCGCGTCAGTTCGACATCTCGCTGCGTTTTGCGCAGCGAGAGCTCGGCGTCCCGGTACACGGCCTCGACCTGTTCGGAATCCGCCGTCGTCACGCCGCCTTTTGTGCCAAGCTCGCGCGAGCGCCAGAGGACGCGGCGCGCCTGGTCCAACGCGGCGGCTGCGCGATCACGTTCGATGTCCTGTGCTTGCCGCTCGATCGTGGCCAGCGGCCCGTTGCGCCGCACCGAGGCGCCGAGATTCACGAACAGTGAGTCGATGACGCCGGCCGCTCGCGCGGCCACGACCACATCGTGTTCGACAAAAACCTGTCCGGCAAACGAGCGTGGCACATCAACGATGGCGGTGTCCACCAGCAGCCCCGAGTCCGGCTTCACCTGCGTGGTGCGCGTCGACGCAGGGGGAGAGCCGCCGCAACCACTCAGTGAGCATCCGAGCAGCGCGATGGCAGCGAGTCCCGACACCCAAGTCATGCTTACACCCACGACCACATCCTCCACCACAAGAGCCGCACCACACGTGAGGGCGTGTCGAGCATTCGTCCCGCCAACGATGTCGGTGCAGTGAGTACGCGCGCGTGCGCCGCCATGCCCGGCTTGATGGCGCCGTCCGCGTTAGGCACGAGCGCACGCACGGGAAAGTGCACCAACGGCGTTGCAGTTGCCCGCTCGCGCGACGGTAGTGCCGGCACCGGCAACGTCGGCAGTGGCAACGCCCCGATCCACGTGACTCGTCCCTCGATCGTCTGCTGCGGCAATGCATCGAGGCGAATGCGGACGGCATCGCCCACGCGCACACGGTCGATTTCGCGCTGTTCCACGGAAAACTCCAACTCCAAAGTGTCCGTTCGGCCGAGCACCACGAACGGATCGCCGGCGCGAAGTTTGGTGTCGAGGAGCAGCTCTGGTCGCGCCGTCAGAACGGTGCCGGACTCCGGCGCGCGCAGCGTGAGTGTTTGAAGCGCTTCGTCGCGGACAGCGAGCGTCGCCCTCGCCGATGCTTCGCGAATGTTCTGCAAGCGTTGCTCGGCCGCGTCGCCGCGGCTGGCGGCCACGGCTGCCTCGCGCACGGCGGCGCGAACGGTTGCTTCGGCGCTGACGCGCGCGGCACGCGCCTCGATATCACGCAACTGCGCGATCGGCTCGCCGGCGACCACGACGCTCCCCTCACGCACCAGTACACGGTCCACAGTTCCACTCACGGACGGCCGCACGGTGGCCCACGACGTGGGTCGGAACACCGGCGTGTCCGCCACCACTCGCAGCGGCCAACGCACCAACGTCAAGAGCGCGAGGAGCACCACGCCAGCGACACCGACGACCGTGCGACGACGACGTGGGATCGCGAAGAACGCGGCGCGCTTGGCGCTGATCGCCCCGAGGGCGTCAGCTAACGGCACTTGGCTGTACAACTTGGCGTTGCGAATCGCGACCGTCGCCTGGTTGGCCAGAATTCGCGCCAGTTCGCGTTCGCGGACGTTCGCAAACTCAGCCGTCTTCGCTTCCAGCAGGAGGATGCCGACAATGCCTTCTTCATCGCGGAGCGGCAGATACAGGCCGCTCTGCATCTCGACCTTGGCGAGCTCTGCGTCGAAAAACTGCAGAAAGATGCGCTCCGTGTCTGATCCGGGCGCTTCGCGATCGGAGAGGTAGAACATCTCACCGGTACCGGCAGCCCACGCGGCGCGGAAAGCGAGATCCTGCATCTCCTCAGCGTTCGAGTCGACGGCCGCCGTACCGGCCACCGCGCGAATGTCACACTTGCCGTTTTCGTACAGCGCGAGGGCGCCCAAGTCGAAGCGAACCGCTTTGGCCGCAATGTTGACCACCGTTTGAAGCACGCGATCGAGATGGAGCGATGACCCGATCTCGCGACTGAGCTCCTCCACCAGCGCTAGATCGCCCGAGCGATCATTTGCCCTGAGACGCGCCGCGGAACGCAACGCCGACGCCGTACTGTCGGCCAGGAGCGCGAGCAGCTCCCGATCTGGGGCAACGAACGGAGTGGCATCGCTGTGGGCGTCGCGCGCAACGCGGAGATACCCAATGGTACGACCGCCGGTGATGATGGGCGCGGCCAAGACGTATGATTCAACCTCGGTCGCCTCCAACGCCGACAGCGGCACCGTCGACCCGCGCATCGCCTCGGCGCCTCGACCGGTCGCCAGTTGGCAGGTGGCCAGTTGGATGGTCGCTGGCAGCTCGTCTGGCACCCAGAATGAGCTGCCGTCGGCGCCCAAGCTTCCGCGTGCCGCATCGAGCGACGTGGTCAGCAGCGTTCGTTGGTCCAATTCGCCCGACATCTCCAGTGCGGCCTGCACGAGGCGGCGCAGGAGCTCAAGCGACAGTGGCGTGCCGGCTGGCGACTCGTTGGACGATGTGACGCGGGGCTCCGTGGCGAGTGAACGGGGGCGATCCGAAATCGGTTTGCGACATCGGAGAACTTGCCACCCGTTGAGAGCCCCCACAACCCGCCAGCGGATTGCTGGCCCGCTGGCACCTGCGAAAGCAACGAGCCCGAATGGCGTGAGGCCATTCGGGCTCGTGAACCGCCAGTCGCTTCAGCGACGAGCGTCAGTTCAATACAACGCGACGCGAGGGGCAATACGCTCTTCAAGTTCCTGCGTATTCAGCTCGATGGAGTCGGCGTCCTTACCAATGGCGAGCTTGACCTGCTTCTTCTGGGTGTCCGTCAAGTCGATGCGGACCATCTCGAATTTGTCGTTCGTGCTCATAATGTGCTCCGAAAGGAGAAATTGGTGAAGCGCGTGGAACGAGTATGCGGACGCCCTGTGAATTGGGCGTGAAAGGGGTTCCGACCGTCGTGAAGGGGCCCTATGTTCGCGCGACGCGTTCGACGGTCTTTGCCTAAAACTCGACATGTATCTCACGCTGTGCGGACAGGTTGCGCTTTCCAACGACGACTCGATCACGCAGGTCGCGCTCGCCGCCAAGGCGTTGGCGCTTCTCGCATACATCACACTCGAGCCCGGTACTCATTCTCGTGACGAGCTCAGCAGTTTGCTATGGGGGGAGTCGACCGAAGTGAAGTCCCGCGCCTCATTGCGACAGACGCTCAAGCAGTTGAAAGACACACTCGGCGACCACCTCACGCTGAATCGTACCTCCGTCCAGCTCGTGACCCCGATGGATTGCGATGTGTTGCAGTTTTGTGCGCTCGCCAACCGCTTCGATCCGCGCGCGCTCGACTTCGACATACCGCGCGCGCTGCTCGGAATGAGCCTGCGGGACGCGCCCGCTTTCGATGAGTGGGCCGAGCAGCAGCGGGCCGCGCTGCTGCGACCATATCGGCGCGCCCTTACCACCGCCGCGCGTGCCGCGCACGCCCAAGGCAATTGGGTGGAGGCTCTCTCGCTCGCGACGCGATGGCAGGCACTGGATGCGCTTTCAGACGACGCGGCGCACGTGTTCATCGACGCGATGTACCGGATGGGCGACCGCGACAATGCGCTGGCAACCTACCGTGGCTACACGACAATGCGTCTGCAGGAGACTGGCCAACCACCAGGGCTCGCCTTACGCGAGCTCGCGACGCGCATTGAACACACGACGGTCCGTGCAACGCCAACCCCGTCACGAATGATGGCTCGCGGTGACGGCCCGATGCCGTCGTTCGAGGGTCCGTTGGTTGGCCGCGATCAGGCGTGGTCATCGCTGCTCAACGGCTGGCAGTCATTGGCGCAGGGCGTCGGCGCGATGGTGCTGATCGACGGCGAACCTGGCACTGGCAAGTCCCGGCTGCTCCGGGACTTCGCGCAATTTGTCGTCAGTCAGGAGGCCACCCTGTTACACGGACGCGCATTCAACGCAGGCGTTGATGTGTCGTTCGGATCAATACTCGACATTGTGCGTGGCGCGGTCGAAGCCCCCGGTGCCGCGGGGACCGATGAGCGGTGGCTGGTCGAGGTGGCGCGCGTCGTGCCAGAAGCGCGACGCACTTTTCCATCGCTGCCGGAAGCATCACGCGCGTTGAACGCGTCGGGCTCGTCGTTGCCGGAGGCGGTCGCCCAGCTCTTCCTCGCGGTCGCCGAGGAGTCACCGCTGGTGATCGTGTTCGACGACGCGCATTGGTGTGATGGCGACAGCTGTCAATTGCTGCACTATTTGGTGCAGCGTCTCGCGGCTGCACCGGTGCTCTGGTGCTTCGCCAAGACACTTGGCGCCATTGATCGTGACGCGCCGGCGGCGCGGTTGGCCCGCGCGTTACGGGCGGTCCCGAACGCGGTGCGCGTCTCGCTCGAGCCGCTAACCCGCGACGAGGTGTGGCATCTGATCCGCGGCCTCGGACATGTTACGCATCCTGAGGGTGCGAGGCGGCTTGCGCGCCGGGTGCACGATGTGGCGGGTGGAAATCCGCTGTTTGTCATCGAGCTGTTGAAGTCGCTATTTGCACGGGGGTGGCTAACGGTGGATCTCACCACCCAGGAGTGGACTCAGAGCGCGTCGGTTACCGGGGAGTTGCTCGCCTCCGAGCTATTCCCCGACGTGCGCGCGGCCGTGGCCGAACGCGTGGCTGCGCTGCCCGATGAGCAGCATGCGCTGCTGCTCACCATCGCGACCGCCGGCGGGCCGTGTCACACAAGTATGTTCTCGTACGTACACGGAATTTCGCGTTTGCGCTCAGCCCATGTGTGCGACGCGCTGGTTGAGCGAGCGCTGGTTGCGGAGGCCGACGGCCACTATCTGTGTGCGAATAGCGTTATTGAGCACGTTGTACTCGACGCGATGGGCACGTCGCGACGACGCGAAGTGCACCGCATGATCGCGATGGCGCACACTGACGCGGCGGTCAGTGTACGTCGTACGCCCGATCCGGGCGCGATCGCCCGGCACGCCGAAGCTGGCGGTGAGCCGGCGATGGCGCATCAGTACGCGTTGTTGGCCAGTGACGCGAGCGTGGCGCAGTTCGCGTGGACCGACGCGTTCGGGTGGCTTGACCTCGCGGTCGCATGCGCGATCACCCCCGACGAGCAGCGCGCCGCCGATCAGGCTACTGCTCGCGTGCTTTCGCTGGCGGGTCTGTCGGTGGTGCCACATCGATCCACGACGCCGCATGCTACGCGCGTTATCAGCGCCGAGGATGTGGATCTCATCACCCCGTCGGCTGCGGTTTAGCGATACTGCGCCATCAACAACGGCACCGCTGCATTGCCCGAACGCAAATGGGCGGGGTTGCGATCGGCCGAGCTGGCGCCCGACGTGACCGACGGCATGCGGCCATGCACGCTCTCGAAGCCGTGCCACTGCTTCAGGAAGTACATCGCCCCTTCGTGATCGCGGACCGTGAAGCCCAAGGCATTGCGCTGCACTCCGGGATGGCGGACCGTTGGCTTGCCGATAGACGTCATGGCACCGTAGTCGTGAGCGTCGATAAACTCGCGTACGCTGCTGCTGAGTGGTACTCGGGTGTCGGCACGACCCTCGACTACCTCAGCCACATGCAGTTCGAGGATGCATTGGTTAAGCCGCGTGTCCACCGAACACGTGCAGCTCTCCACGTGACGGTGGACCGACATGGGGTTACGCCCGTTCGTCGCCAAGCCGGCGATCGGCCGCGAGATAGCTCACATAGTCGGCAACCGCGTCAACGAGCGGCGTGCGCGCTGCTTCGTATCCGGTCGACCGAAGTTTGACGACATCGGCCTTCGTGTAATACTGATACCGATCGCGCATCGATTCGGGCATCTCGATGAAGTCGATTGTCTGCTGTCGTTGCATTGCCGCAAACAACGCACCGGTCAGCTCCACCCACGTGTGCGCAGTGCCCGAACCCACGTTGAACAAGCCGTTAGCGCTTGGGTGCGTGGCCAGGTGCAGCGTCATGTCGACAACATCCTTCACATACACAAAGTCGCGCTGCTGCTCCCCGTCATCATACTCAGGCTTGTAGCTCTTGAACAACTTCACGCGACCGGTGTCGCAAACCTGCTCATACGCCTTGTGCACCAGACTCCGCATCTCGCCTTTGTGTGCCTCGTTCGGACCAAAGACATTGAAGAACTTGAGGCCCACAATGCGATCCAGCATTCCGTGCGCGAGCGCATGCTGATCAAAAAGTTGTTTTGAATAGCCGTAGGCATTCAGCGGACGCAGGCGCGAAAGCTCGGCGATCGTGTGCAGCGTATCGTCCATGCCTGCGGCACCGTCCCCATACGTCGCCGCCGACGACGCATACACAAAGCGCGAGTCGTGCTGTAACGCCCAATGGGCAATTGCTTTTGTGTATTCGAAATTGTTGTGCACCAGATACGTCGCGTTCCGCTCCAGCGTCGACGAACAGGCGCCCATGTGCAGCACGGTATCGAAGTGGCCGAGTGCACCGCTTTCGAGTTGCGGCAACAGCTGCTCAGCCTCGACATAATCTTCGAAACGAAGCGGCGCGAGGTTGCGCCACTTGTCCGTCGTCCCCAGCCGATCAGCAATGACCACGCGATCGATGCCACGCGCATTCAGCCCCCACACGAGAGCGCTGCCGATGAAGCCAGCGCCGCCGGTAACGAGCACGCGACCCAAAGTGTGTTGATCGGACATCGAAGACCAGGTGCGTGGGAAGCGGGCAACAGCAGCGTCGAAGCCGAATGCTATCCGTCTGACAGGGTCTGCTCCAGTACGCGCATCGCCGGACGCTCCCGTGCTACATCAGGCTGCGGCAGAACGCGTAACGCATCCGCACCCCGCTCGACACCATCCACTGAACCGGCGTGGCGTCGTCTGCCTCATGACGCCGTCCAATGCCACGCAGGCGGTGAATGGGTCCGGGCTCGTCGAATTCAGCCAGCGCCTGGAAGTACGCCGGAGTCAGCTCCTCAGTGCGCCCAATGTCCGAGACGGCCCCAGCCAGTTGCGCCATCGCCGCGTTCCGTTCGGCGGTCGCGCCCAACAGCACCTCGCGGGTGCGGAGGCAAGCTCCCAAGAGCGCGGCATTCAGCGTCGCCATGCGAATTCCAGGGGGCAAAGACCGATCGGCTGCAATTGCCTGCAGCCGGCCGTCCGACAGCTCCGCGCCGAGTTCGTGGAGCCGAACCATCTGCGGTCGATCGATGGCATAGCTGACGCGCGCGAACTCGGCGAGACGCGTTGCCTGAGCGGATCGTGTCGGCTGGTCTCCTTGACGGGCGGTGCGGGCGAGGAGCTTCGCGCCTTTCATCATCATTGCCCGACCCACGATCATATCCATCATCGTGGGTTGTTCCGTGAAGTGGCGAGCGGCGGCAATGGTTTCCTGTGCGCGAAGTGTCGCCGTTGCGACATCACCTTTGAGGAGGGCGGAGTCTGCCTCACGCTCGTTCTGCCGGATGAACAGCATCAGCGGTCGCCAGGCCCGCGGTGGGAGCTCCCACGGCGTGGCTGGACGCCCCAGGCCAGGGCGATAGCCCCACAGAGGCGGCAGAGGGGCGCTGCGAGCCCACGTTCGCAGCAGGGCTACCTGCGCGGATCCCAGCGACTCAGGCGCAGAGACAGGATTGGCGATCCAAACCGTGTTGGAGCCGGAGCGCTCGACATGTGAGTCTGTGTGCGCCGTGAGTGCGACGACGGCGCGCAGTGTTGCCGAATCGAGCACCGACGGGGCGTCGAGTGGAGTCAGCAACGAATCGAGCAACGCGTGGATTTCGGCAGCATGCCGATAAGGATCGAGCGAGAATTCGCCCGCCTGTGGTTGGTGGACAGTGCGTCGCGCAGCGTCACTCGCTACAAATACAGAAGCCGCCGTGGCGGACGTGAGGACGGCCGACACCACGAGTATGGTCGAAAGGAGCACTTTGAACCGCAGAGTCCGAGCGGGTGGCGGCATGTGGGTCGGCAATTGGTGAAGGGCCCCCTTTCCCGGAATCCCGGTCGGCCCACACATTTCCAACGCATGATTTCGTCAGGCGTCACGTGAGCGTCACCGCAGTGCACACCATCGTCACCCGAGGCGTCGGTTTTATGTCGAGTACCCTGTCGGGCTTTTCTTCGAGCAGCACATCCCGCACCGCCGAACTGTTGGCGTCGATACGTAATTCGGTGCGCCGCGGCGCAGCGATCGTCCGACGCATCATCGGTGTGCCCGACTACGATCGGTACATCGCCCACATGTCGGCGCATCATCCGAACGCCCTACCGCTGACAGCCAAGGAATTTGAGATCACCCGCATGAACGATCGATACAACCGGCCGGGATCCCGCTGCTGCTGACGTCGGATTGTCGCGCCACCGCCCCAACCCTGCAACATGCCATCGGCGTCCTGGTCGCGAGTTGGTCACTGTGCAGTTGAGCGATGATGATGCGTGGTTTTACGTCCCGAGGAACGAACAACGCCGCTGCTTCGAGTTCTACGAATGCTCCTCCTGCATGAACGGATCGATAGGGAAATGGTAGACGTCAATGCCTGATTCCACCCCGCGCGCGGCGTGGAATTCGCGCATACTCGATCATTGGCGCACACGCGCCGCTTGGGTGCTTGATCGACAGCTCGAGATTGCCGAAACGCCCGCGCCGACGGGATGTGAATCCGCCAGAGGCACGTTGATGTTGCGCGAGTTTGAATCAGCGGGGTGTACGACACTCCACCGCGATGAAGCCGGCAACGTGATTGCACGCATTAGACCGTCGCACCTTCCACAAGCAACACCATCGCTCGTTTGTCTCGCGCATCTCGATACCGTGTTCGTGCACGACGCGCCACTGCACGTCGTGCGGACGGGGACGCAGCTGCACTGCCCAGGTATCGGCGACAACAGTCGCGGGCTTGCGGCCATGCTTGCTCTCGCCCACATGTTGCACACACCGGACGTAAGCCTCCGAATGCAGCGCCCGATTGAACTCGTTGCGACGGTAGGCGAGGAAGGCGAGGGCAATCTCCGCGGCGCGCGCGCCTACTTCGACGACGCCGAACGCGAAGGGCGCGCAACGTACGCTGCCGTCGCAATCGACGGTCCAGGCGACTGCACGATCGTGCATCATGCGGTAGGCTCATGCCGCATGCGGCTCCACCTGCACGGTCACGGCGGACACAGTTGGGCAAATTCGGGGACGCCCAATCCCGTTCATGCCGCGGGCGCACTCATCGCATCGATCGCCCAACTCGCCAACCACGAGCGTCCGCACGCCGTGATCACGGTGAGTCGCATGTACGGCGGTGAGCTCCTCACCAGCATTCCCCGCGATGCATGGATCGATGTCGACATACGGGCCATCGACCCCACGCGCGTGGCACGCCTGCGGCACACCATACTGCGGCTCGCGGAGCGCATGGCGACCGAAGCGTCGCGCCAGCAACCAACGCTGGCCCTGCAGGTCCGTACCGAATCACTTGGAGAAAGACCGGCGGGCCATCTCGATGCGTCGCATCCGCTCGTGCGTCATGCCATGCGAGCCACGGAGCGGGCAGGTCGTACTCCTCGCACGGCCTCGGCGTCGACGGACGCGAACGTTCCGTTGTCACGTGGTATCCCGGCCATCGCGATCGGTGCCGGCGGCGCCGGCGGTGACGCGCATCTGCCAAGCGAATGGTTTGATGACGATGGAAGCGAGGTCGGACTGGTGCGACTGCTCGATTTGGTGACCACGATTGCCGGCGAAGCGTGAGCCAACGTACGCCTCCAGCATCTCACGGCTCGCTCAACACCTCAAACGCCGGCGCACTCGGACTGGTCGCAAAGAAATTCATTCGCGCCGTATTGCCACTGATACGCTTCACATACCTCTCACGCCATTGCGCCGTAAACTGCTCGGCCTGGTCACGCGGCACCATCGCCCACACGCTCCCACCGAAACCTGCGCCAAACGCGCTCGCGGCAACCGCGCCGAGCTCCTTTGCAAACGTCACCAACGCCGTTGTTGCCGGGATTTGGTTGCCGAGCGCGCGCTCGGCGCCGGCTTGCGAGATCGCGACCAGTCTCCCGAACTCGTCGAAGTCACGTGCAGCGAGCGCGGTCGCGGCATTTGGCACCGTGTGAAACGCCTCCTCGTGAAACTGGTGCAGTCGCGCCTCGAGTGCGTCCGCGACAAACTCATGATCGGCGGCCGAACGCGCCGCATCGATGAGCGATATCGGTACGTGCGCTGATGGATCGCCACCGGCAGCCTCGACGAACGCTTCGTGCAATGTTCGCGCGTGGCCATGAGACGTCTGATTCCACCCGTCGACAATGCGATGCGCCGTGCGCGCGACACGATTGTATCGATCACGCGCGCCGCCAGTCTTGGCGGCCACGACACCACTCACGCCAATGACAAACGTGTAGTCGGCGGGCCATGGTACAGAGCGCTCATGTCGCACCGGTGCCCAGCTGAACACATCGAGCTGCTCAGCGGTGCAGCACAGGATTGCGGTCTGATCCTGCGCACCTCCCATCGTGCCGACGCCGCGTTCGCCGCGCAGCAC
>JAYUWD010000403.1:0-3579 GCA_043753735.1 Gemmatimonadaceae bacterium | reverse complement strand
CAACCGATCTCGCGGCCCGGCTCGCGCGCGGTGACACGCTCACGGTGCTGGACGTGCGTGAACGGTGGGAGTTCGAGACGGTGCACCTTCTGGGAAGTTTGTTGCTCCCGCTATCTGAGCTCGCGCACGGCTCTGCATCGCTCGACAAGGACGCCGAATACATCGCACTTTGCCATCACGGTATGCGCAGCGAAATGGCGGCGAGCTGGCTCCGGAATCAGGGCTTTGCACGTGTCGTGAATCTGGTCGGAGGAATCGACGCATACAGCATCGAGGTCGATCCATCGCTTCCGCGCTACTGACCCTCGCCTGCCACACCATTCGCAAACGATGCACCCGCCACGCGCCGTCCGCACGCATACGGCATGAGCTGGCTCGACCTTGGTGCGCGCAACCGCACCATCGCTGATCGCACCGAGCGCGCTCACGCTGCGCGTCTGCCCCTTGGCGCCGACGGGATCGTCATTGGCGCCCATTCAATTCGACTCGACGCGAGTCGTACACACGCAGTACTTCTCGTGCATGGATTCAACGACACGCCCCAGTCGCTGTCTCCACTTGCCGCGGCACTGCACGCCGCCAATTGGACGGTTGTCGCGCCATTGCTTCCAGGTCACGGTCGCAGTCTCCGGGTGCTCGCAGCGCAATCACGTGCAGACGCATGGCTCGCTTGTGCCCGCGAAGCCTACGCGTCTCTCCGCGCGTCGCACGAAACGGTCGTACTTTGCGGCCTGTCAATGGGGGGCGCACTTTGCACCATTCTCGCCGCCGAGCATGGGGATGTGCCCGCGCTGGTACTGCTCGCGCCGTATTTAGGCGCATCGTGGTGGCTCAATCTCCAGCTGCTTGCCCTTTGGGTGGCGCAGCCATTCACTCCCTATTTCGCCGGCAGCAGCGGCGCGCGCTCAATTCACGACCCCGAAGCCCGAGCCCGCGCGCTCGGCCCGGGGGTCAACACTGCGCGCACGTTGACTGAGCTGCGCAAGGTCGCGATCGCCGCCGAAGCTGCGTTGCCGCTGCTCCGCACCCCCACGCTGTATCTGCAGTCCCGCGAGGACAACAGAATCCGCGAGTCCGCCGCACTTCGGCACTTTTCGATGCTTCGATCGCCGGTGCGTGAGCAGCGTTGGTTGACCGGCTGCGGACACATAATCACCGCAGACTATTGCCGACTTGAGGTCGCGCGACAGGTTATCGAGTGGTTTGGATATTACGCAGGGTTGGACGGACGTGGAAAATTGCAGGGTGGGGTTGGGAACGAGTAGTCCATAGCTTCTGCTTGATCGCGAACCGGTTGCCCTGATCGGTTTTGATTTTCACTTTTTTCTGGAACGCCATGCGAATCTGCGTTGCCGCTGAAACGGCTCCACGCGAACACCGCGTCGCGCTGGTCCCCGACAGTGTGGCGAAGCTCGTCAAGGCGGGGCACGAGGTCGTTGTACAGACCGGTGCTGGCGCAGCCGCATTTCACGACGATGCCAGCTACGTCGCCGTCGGCGCCACGATCGCGCCTGATGAAGCGTCGGCATACGTCGGCGCGCAGGTTGTCGTGCGCGTACAGCGCCCAGATGAACGCGAGGTAGCGCTCATTCCCGAAGGCGCGACCGTCTTATCGTTGATGGCACCGGCATCGGCCGGACCGATTGTCGCGGCGCTGACGGCGCGCAAGGTGACTTCACTCGCGCTCGAACTGGTGCCGCGCATTTCGCGCGCGCAGAGCATGGACGTACTCTCGTCTCAGGCGACTGTGGCCGGGTACAAGGCGGTGTTGATCGGTGCGGGCCACCTTCCGCGCTTTCTGCCGATGCTCACCACCGCTGCCGGTTCGATTACGCCAGCGAAGGCCTTCGTGATTGGTGCCGGTGTCGCCGGGCTGCAGGCGCTGGCCACGGCGCGTCGACTTGGTGCGGTCACAAGTGGTTTTGACGTGCGCCCCGCGGCGGCCGAACAAGTCAAATCACTTGGCGCGACGTTTGTGCAATCTGATGTGGTAAGTGCCGCCGCCGAGGACAAAGGCGGATACGCAAAGGCGCAAAGCGACGACGAGGCAACACGTACACTGGCGACAATCGCTCGACACATCAAAGATCAGGATCTCGTCATCACGACCGCTGCAATCCCTGGGCGCGCCGCACCAAAGTTGATCACGGCCGACATGGTGCGCTCGATGCGCCCCGGCTCGGTCATCATGGATCTCGCCGCAGACACCGGCGGCAACTGCGAACTGACAAAGCTTGACGAGACGGTCATCGAAAACGGCGTTCTCGTGATCGGCGCATCAAACCTTCCGGCCACCATGCCGACGCACGCGAGCCAGATGTTCAGTCGGAACGTGCTCACGCTGTTGCAGCATCTGGTGAAAGATGGCGCGCTCAACATCGATCTCGCCGACGAGATCACGGGCGCAATGACACTCACGCACGACGGCCAAGCGCGAAAGTAATCGCTGTTCGCTGACGCCTCACGTCATTCAACTGGAGAACGCGCCATGTCCGGTATCGGCATCATTCAGGTGTACGTGTTCATTCTCGCTGGTTTCGTCGGCTTTCTGCTCATCTCGAAGGTGCCGCCACTGTTGCACACGCCACTCATGGCAGCAACCAACGCCATCAGCGGAATTTCACTTGTTGGCAGTATCGTGCTGGCTGGTGGACAATACGGCACTGTGGCCACAATTCTCGGCGTTGTCGCGGTCGCCTGTGCGATGACCAACGTTGTCGGCGGATTCATCATCACCGATCGCATGCTGAACATGTTCAAGCGCGGTGACAAGGCTGCGCCCAAAAAGGAAGGGTCGGCGTGAGCCTGACCACCGTGCTCCCCAGCGTAGCGCCGTTGCTGCGCGTCGTCGCCGAAGGCACAAGCGAAACACGCGAGCTGATCATTCAGGTCACGTATCTCATCGCGTCGGTGATGTTCATACTCGGTCTTCGGAGTCTGACGAAGCCCGATCAGGCGCGACGCGGCATGCAGCTGGCTGCGGTCGGCATGCTGCTCGCCATCATCGGCACGATGCTCCATCAGGAAATCCTGACGTACACCTGGATCCTGACCGGCTTGGTCATCGGTTCTGTCATCGGCTACCCACTCGGCAAGTTCGTGCCGATGACGGCGATGCCGCAGCGTATCGCGTTTTCGCACATGTTCGGCGCACTCGCGGCGACACTGGTTGGCATCGGCGAGTTTTATCACATGTATCAGGCCGGCGGACCTGCTCCCGCCGACGCCGATGTGCGCTTCAAGATGGCCGCACTCGGCTTTGAAGTCCTGTTCGGCGCATTGACGGTCTCGGGCAGTTTCATGGCCTTTGGCAAGTTGCAGGAATTCATCACCGGCCGCCCGGTCACCTACAAAGGACAGAACCTCGTCACGGCGGTAGTGTTTCTGATCGCCGTCGGCGCGTTTTTCACGCTGATCGTGCAACCATCGAATCTCTACGCGTTCTACACGATGGTGGCAGTCTCATTCATCATCGGCTTCCTTTTCGTGCTGCCGATCGGCGGCGCGGATATGCCGGTCGTCGTCTCGCTGCTCAATTCGTTTGCCGGCCTCGCCGCATCCGCGACAGGTTTCGCAATT
>JAYUWD010000402.1:0-3584 GCA_043753735.1 Gemmatimonadaceae bacterium | reverse complement strand
TGGAAACGACGCGGATTACGCGGATACTACAAACAACTTTCTTTTGTTGTTCATAATATCCGCGAAATCGAAGCGATTGATCCGTGTGTCGCTCTCAGCACCACGCCCCGACTCAACCCGGATACACTTCGAAGATGCCGGCCGCACCCATGCCCCCACCGATGCACATGGTGACCAGGCCGTAACCGCCACCGCGTCGCCCGAGTTCATGCACCAGTTGTGTGGTGAGCTTCGCACCCGTGGCACCAAGCGGATGGCCGAGTGCGATCGCGCCGCCGTTCACATTGGTGATGGCGGGATCGAAGTTCAGTTCCTTGATGACGGCAAGCGCCTGAGCCGCGAATGCCTCGTTGAACTCGATCAGTTTGATGTCGTTGATCGTCAGGCCCGCGCGCTTGAGTGCCTTGGGTACGGCCTTGATCGGGCCGATGCCCATGATGTCCGGTGCAACACCGGCTGTTGCGAAACTGACGAACCGTGCGAGTGGCTTGAGTCCAAGCTCTTTTGCGCGATCAGCGCTCATCACGAGCACGCCCGCAGAGCCGTCGGAATATGGACTGGCGTTACCTGCCGTAACTGAGCCCGTCGGGACGAATGCGGGACGCAGCTTTGTCAGCCCTTCGATGGTGGTATCGATGCGCGGACATTCATCGGTATCGAACATTGATTCCGTGACTGTCCGTGTCGCGCCGTTCCACGCATAGCGTTTTACCGGGATGGGCACGATCTCGGCTTTGAACACGCCCGACGCGATCGCCTTGGCCGCCTTTTGCTGGCTGTCAAGAGAAAACTGGTCCTGGGCAGCGCGCGAAATCTCCCATCGCTTTGCGACATTCTCCGCGGTGAATCCCATGCCGATGTAGCTCTCGGTCATGTCGGGCGAGAGACGCGCATTGTAACCCGACATCGGCACCTGACTCATCATCTCAGTGCCGCCAGCGAGGACGGTATCGCCCATGCCCGCGATGATCGCTTGCGATGCGTAGGCGACCGCCTGCAATCCCGACGAACAAAAACGGTTGATAGTCGCTGCCGACGTGTCGACTGGGAAGCCACCACGCAGCCAAGCGAGACGCGCGTGATTGAGTCCTTGCGATGCTTCAGGCATCGCGCAGCCCCATTGCACATCTTCGATGATCGCAGGGTCGATACCCGCGCGATCGATTGCTGCCTTCATGACGGTGGAGGACAAATCCACCGGGTGAACGCCGGCCAGCGAACCATCGGCCTTGCCACGGGCGACGGCGCTGCGCACGGCGCTGACGATCACGACTTCGGTCATCTGCGAATGCTCCTCAATGCGAAGTGAGCGACGTTGGTGTACATGCTCAATTGCGCAGCGGCTTGCCAGTTTTTAGAGTGTAGGCGATGCGTTCCTGCGTCTCCTTCGTACCGAGAAGGCTCAGAAACTGCTCGCGCTCGAGGTCCAACAGATCCTGCTCGGTCACATCGCGCGGCGTGCCATCGCCACCGCACAGCACGTAGCCGATCGCACGTCCAACGCGCACATCATGCGCCGACGCCTGTCCCGCTTCCTTCGCGGCCCAGAGCGCGTATTCGATATTGCCCATTGCCTCGCGTCCCAGTGCCCGCACTGTCCGCTCGAGAGGCGGCAGATAACCCGGCGCCAGATCCAGCACGCGCGCCTTGGCATCGGAAATCTGATGATCGCGATTCATGCTGATGCGATCGCTACTGCGCAAATATCCAAGTGCACGAGCTTCGTGCGCGCTCGTGCTGGTGGTTGCAAACGCGATGATCTTGAACGCGCGCTTGACGGCCGCGAACAGATCGACCTCTTCGTAGTTCTGCAACTCGCCGGTAAAGCGAATCATCAGTTCCTTGGTGCCGCCCCCGCCAGGCAACAGACCCACCCCCGCTTCAACGAGACCCATGTACGTCTCGGCGTACGCCTGCACACCGTCGGCGTGCAGCGTGAACTCGGCGCCACCACCAAGCGTCATCCCGGCCGGTGCGACAACAACCGGGAACGGAGCACGACGAATCGACATCACGCTATCCTGAAACGCCTTGCACGATAGCGCGATGTCATCCCATGCCCCGGCCGCGATGGCAAAGGACACCTGCGACAAGTCGGCACCAACGCTGAACGCGCGCGTGTCTTCGTTGCCAATCACAAGCCCTGCGTAGCCACCCTTCTCGACCTTCTTGAGCGCGCTCGCCAGGCCGGTGAGCACACCTTCCCCCAGACTGTTCATCTTCGAGCGGAACTCGAAGCAGGCAACGCCATCGCCAAGATCGATGAGACGTGACAGACCGTTGTCTTCAAGCACCCGTCCGATTTTTGACAGTCCAACGAGCGAGATGCGTCCAGGAATTGTCGGCAGAGGCTCGTACTGTCCGTCGAACGTCAGGTATTCACCATCGCGATAGAAGCCGCCCTGCGCGAGATCGAGTAACGCTGGCGTTTTGAGTCCACGTGTCTTGAACGCCTGCTGCAACCAATCGATGCCCAGTGCATCCATGACCTGAAACGGACCCGCTTCCCACCCGTAGCCCCACTCCATCGCGCGGTCGATCGCCACGATGTCGTACGCAAGTGTCGATGCCAGCGTCAGCGTGTAGTGGGCCGCGTCGACGAGATGGTCGCGCAAGAACGCGCCCTGCGCACCCGGAGTTTGCGCAGCTGTCGGCAGTCGCTGCGCGATTGGCGACCGAATGGCTGCTCCGATATCGCCGCCTTCGAGGCGCTGCTGCGGCACATATGATTTCGTTTTCCACTCGTAGGTGAGTGTGCCAGTCTTGGTCTTGGTGTAAAAGCCACCGCCACTTTTGTCGCCGAGTTTTCCCTCACCGACCATGGCCAGCACCCAATCGGGGAGCGCCATGTCCTCGCCAGTCGCTGCGCCGATTCCTGTTGTGACGTGCGCGAGCACATCAAGCCCCGAAAGATCGGCGGTGCGCATCGTCGCACTGCGCGCGCGACCGATGTACGCGCCAGTCAAACCATCCACTTCATCGATGGAAAGTCCGTGCTCCATCATGCGCCGCATCGTCCCCACCATGCCGTACACGCCCAGTCGATTGGCGATGAATCCCGGCACGTCCTTGGCGATCACGATGCCTTTGCCGAGTGTGCGTTCAGCGAACTCGCGCATCGCACCGATCACTGCCGGATCGGTATCATCCGTCGGGATGATCTCCAGCAGATGCATGTAACGCGGTGGATTGAAGAAGTGCGTGCCAAGAAACCGGCGACGGAACTTGGCGGTCCGCCCTTCAAGCAGCGTCGCCATCGGAATGCCTGAGGTGTTCGACGAGATGATCGCGGTCGGCTTCATCAACGCTTCAATGCGAGCAAAGAGCTGCTGCTTGGGTTCTGCAAGTTCGATGATCGCTTCACAGATCCAATCACATTCGGCGAGCAAGCCGAGGTGATCATCCGTGTTGCCGATGCGAATTCGAGCAACCGCGGCCGCTTCCGTGAACGAAGCGGGCTTGGACTTGACGGCTTTTTGCAGGCCGTTCTTGGCGGGGGCACTGCGGTTGGGCGACTTGGGGTCCTGGTCGCCCGGGATATCGAGCAACACGACGCGGCAGCCAGCCGAGGCGGCAAGGGCGGC
>JAYUWD010000401.1:0-3601 GCA_043753735.1 Gemmatimonadaceae bacterium | reverse complement strand
TGTGCGGCGTTCCGTACGGAGAGATCGATGTTGACCGACTGCTCAATTCACTCGTGCTGGTGCCGCATCCTGTGCATGGGACGGCAACCGTCGGCGTGCATGAAAAAGGGCTTTCCGCACTCGAGTCATTGCTGTTTGCGAAATACCAGATGTACCGCAACGTGTATTGGCATCACGCAGTTCGCAGTGCGACCGCAATGTACAAACGACTCGTTGCCGTCGCGATCGAGGCAAATGCACTCGATGCAAATGCCGTTGCGCGTTTCACCGACGAGGGGTTGTTGGTGAAGCTCGAAGCGACACCCCTCCCGCCCGACGCTGCATCGATGTTGGCGGGGATCCGAGGCCGTCGACTGCATAAACGCACGTATGAATGTCCCGCTGCCACGCTGGGCGATGGAGTTGGCGAATGGATCGCCAGCGACTACGCACTCACGCGTCGCGTCGAAGACGTCCTCGCCAGTGAACTCGGCCTCCGCAAAGGGGAACTGTTGCTCGATTTCCCCACGAAGACGCAAATGCTGGGACTGGAGCTGCCGATGCTGCGACGGAACGGCCAGATCGAACAGCTGACCGCGGCCGGATGGGAAGGCGACATCAACCTCCCCCGCTTAAGCGACGAGCTTTACCGCAGCGCGCGACGACTCCGCGTCTTCACGGCAAATCGATCGCCGGTGCCGGAATCAAAGATGCTGGCCGTGCTGCGCCTCGACGCGAACGAAATGAGCGCTCGCCTCGAGGATTCCAGGCCACTGCTCGCGCTATGAATCGCTGCTGAGGCACGAGCCGCTATTCTCTGGAGCGACCGTGGGCTTCCGCCAGTTTCCGGCCGATGGCGCGGTAAAACGCCGAGTCGAGTGGCTTTTCGTCTGCTTCGAGCGCAAGGGCACAACGCTCGATCGCGTAGAGAATGTTGCCGAGGTAGAGTTCAGCGACGCTGCCAACGGTGTCAGCGCGCGGCAGTTGGGGAATGTCAGCCACGCGAGGCCGCGGCTGTTTCACCGGTGCTGCCGGTCAAGCCGCCGTGAACCTGCTGCACTTGCACTACGATGGCGGTGATGTTGTCCAGACCGCCGCGTCGATTGGCCTCGGTGATCATCGCATCAACCATGCGTCCCGGCGTCCCGCGCGTCTCCAGAATCTTTTTGAGCTGAGGATCCTCGACCATGCCGGTGAGGCCGTCAGATGCGACAACGAACAGGTCGCCATTTAGCAGTTCACCGTTCAGAACATCAGCCTCGACGATCGCATTCGCGCCAACGCACCGTGTAATGACGTTGCTGTACGGGTGATAGCGCGCTTGCTCAAGGGTGAGGAATCCGGCATCGACCTGTTCCTGCACGTACGAGTGGTCTTTCGTGACCTGACGAAAAACGCCATCTCGCAAGAGATAAATCCGAGAGTCGCCGATGTGCCCAATGATCCACCGACCGCCGCCCATCATGATGCAGGAGGCCGTCGTTCCCATCCCCTGCTTGTCGGCCTCGACGATGGTGCGCTCATAAATGGCACGGTTGGCGGCTTTGAGCGCCTCTCCCATGCGGACGAGCGGATCGGCACCCGCGAGATCTCGAACCGGCGCCAGGTCGCGCGCGACGATCTGGACCGCCATCTCGCTGGCCACCTCGCCTGCGGCGTGGCCTCCCATGCCGTCGGCGACGATGAACAGGCCGCGTTCCTGATCCGCGTCCGCATACAGGCTGTCCTCATTGCCAGCGCGAATGCGCCCGACGTCAGTGCCGGCGGCGACCGATAGCTGCACGATGGTTGGGAGAGGCTCAGTCCAGAGGGGGAAATTCGTTGGGAGTCGAAGCTACCCGGGCGTCGCGCTTGTTGGCAAGCGCGTGGCCGAGACTGCATGCACATCATCGCCGTCCGCGCGCGGCGGGGTAAGGCGCGGATCTGTTTCACCTCCGGCATGAATTGGCACATTACCAGTCTGCAACCGAAAGAGCCGATCGTACAAGCCGCGCCGTTCGATCAGGGAGCGATGCGTGCCTCGCTCGACGACCTCGCCATGATGCAGCACCAGAATTTCTTCCGCCTCCAGGATCGTGCTCAAGCGGTGCGCGATCGCGATCGTGGTCCGCCCACGCATCAGCTCCGCAACCGCACGCTGAATGACGGCTTCGATCTCCGAGTCGACGGCACTCGTCGCTTCGTCGAGCACGAGCAGGGCAGGATCGGCGGCGATGGCGCGCGCGAACGACAGGAGTTGACGCTCGCCGACACTGACACTCGCGCCGCGTTCCGCCAACTGGTGATGCCATCCGCCCGGAAGTCGCTTGATGACGCGATCCGCACCGACGCGCGCGGCGGCGCGTGCGAGCGTCGCATCGTCAAGCTGCGCCCCCAGTCGCAGATTGGAGGCGACATCGCCGGCAAAGAGGAAGATGTCTTGCTGCACATAACCGATCAGCGCGCGCAACACATCGACCGGAATTTCGCGAATGTCCTGACCATTCACGAGAATGCGCCCGCGCTGCGGTTCGTAGAAGCGCAGCAGGAGATTGACGATGGTCGTCTTGCCGGCCCCGGTGTGCCCGACCAACGCAATCGTTTGCCCCGGACGTGCGACAAAGCTCACACTTTTGAGCACCCAGCGAATTAGGTCGTCCTTTGCGGGGTCAGCCGCACCAGCAGTCGCGGGCCGATGGGCATCGCGCGCCGATACGTCGTCCGTCACCCCGCCCTGCGCACCGTATGCGAACCACACATCCTCGAACGTGACGGTGACCCCCGAGGCGCGCAGCGCTTGCACCCGTGCCGCGTGATCAGGCGTGGGATTGAGGCCGGGCGCTTCAGGGGTATCGAGCAGCCCGAAAATTCGTTCCGACGCCGCCATTGCCGCCTGCAGAATGTTGTACTTCTCGGACAAATCCTGGAGCGGCTGGAAAAACCGTCGGACAAGTTGCAGAAACGCCGCCACCGTCCCCACAGTCAAGGCGCCGCTGCCGACGCGAAATCCGCCACCGACCAGCAAACTCGCCAGCGCCAACGTCGTCAGAAACTCGATGACGGGGAAGTAGAGCGCGTACATCGTCACCGACTTGAGGTGTGCATCCAGATGCGCCCTGTTCAATCCGTCGAAGCGCGCAATTTCGGCACGCTCTCGTCCAAACAGTTGCACAATGCGCACGCCAGCGAGCCGTTCCTGCAGAAACGCATTCAGCCGGGCCAGCCGCGTTCGAATGTCGCGATAACTGCTGCGCACACTCGACTGGAATACGCGTGACGCCAAAATCACAAGCGGAATGACGGTGAACGATGCGAGTGCCAAACGCCAGTCGACCACCAACATGACAATGCTGATCGCCAGCAACGTGAACAAATCGCCCAGACCCGCCACGACACCTGATGTGAACAGCTCGTTGAGCGCCTCGACGTCGCTCGTGACTCGCGTGACCAGGCGACCAACAGGGGTGCGATCGAAATAGGCGATCGGGAGGCGCTGCAATCGCGCGAACAGTTGAGCGCGCAGATCGCGCATCACCCGCTGGCCCAGGAGGTTGGTGAAAATTGTTTCGCCGTAGGCCGCACCGAACTGCACCACCAGCATCGCCGTATATGCAACCGCCACCTGGACAATCAATCCGGTGTC
>JAYUWD010000400.1:0-10905 GCA_043753735.1 Gemmatimonadaceae bacterium | reverse complement strand
GGCCTGCTGCTGGCCGGATTTCACTCGGTGCCTTCGCCGAGGGCGGGAACTGGCCGCGCTCGAGAATCGCTGAGAGAAATTTCCATCGCAGGATCGGTCGTAACCAACGTGGGGAGCGGATGCGGAGCCCGGACCCACCGCTCAACTGCGCCGCGACGGTTTCGTATGTCAAGCGCACGTGCTGTGTAATCTGCGCCGGTGACCAATGCGTGGAGTCTGGAGCGCGCTCCCACTGCTCCTGCGCAATGCCGCGCGCAGCAGCGAGGAGCTCAACTACCGCGCGTCTGTGATCAGCGCGGGCGGCGGCAGAATCCAAAGTGACGCGCATGCAAATTCGAGCGACGGGTAAACGATTATGAACTGCCGGTTTCGTGATGCCCGAAAACCGCACCGTTGCGTCGGAAGCTACGGCTCAGCGCGAAGCGTCGCCATGTGCGTTCTACTGCCCCACACCACCCACCACGCGCTTGAGCACCGTCCCACGGGGCAAACTCGTCGTCGCTTCAATTTCGTTCATGATGTAAACGAGATTCGCACTCATCGTGCTCGGATATTTCTGCACGAAACTCGAACCAGTCATGGCCTCCGTGAGCGTCACGATTTGGATTGTGGCTGGCTGCACGTTTATCAACGAAGCATCAGTCAGGGCGCGGAACGAGCGGATCGCGCCGTCGATTTCGTTGCTGCGCTGTGCCGGTGCGTTGGCCGCCATCAATCCAATCAGCATGTACGTCGTGCCCGCGTACTGGATCGCTGCGGCTTCACCGCGCAGCGAGCCACCATCGCTGGTTTGCGCGCTGAATATCGCAAGCGCCGCAGGGTTTCCATTGATGGTCACGTTCCCTGATTGCTGCACCGTGATCCCCTGTTGTCCGGTGAACTGGGCCAAGGCCTGAGCCGGTGATCCCTGTGCCGGCACCAGCTGCAGCTGCGCGCTGTTGTCGCTGCTTTGCGAGACCACGGCTTGAGCCATGTTCATGGTCTTCCACCCGCTCGGAAAGTCGAGTTGGAAACGCAGATCCGGGTGCAGAAAACGCGTTCCCTTAAAGTAGCCAAGCCGCGGATTTTCGCCGTAGATCATCCCGTTCAACATCTGCAAATACCCGTCGCGATTGACCTTGGCATTGGTAAGTGAGCCGGCGGGCAGTGCCGCGGCCTTCGCCTCCGCCGTTTTTACTCGATTGCCCGGGTCCGGGTGGGTGCTCTGCCACTCGGGAACGCGCGCGCCTCCGCCTTCCGACTGCAAGCGTGCGAGTGTGTTGAACACCTTACCCGCCTGACGCACGTCGTACCCCTGCGCAAGCGAGTACCTGAAGCCGAGTGCATCAGCCTGCGTTTCATCGTCGCGGCCAAACTTGAGAAAGAGCAATGACGCGCCGGTGTTGAGCAGATCACCGTATTGCGCCACTTTCGAGGACAACACCGATGCGCCGACGAGTCCGATCTGCGCAATCTGTTGTTTGCTCATCGCCGCGACGGTGTGCTTGGCCGTTACGTGACCGATCTCGTGTCCGATCACTTCGGCGAGTTCCGCTTCGTTGGTGAGATGCGCCATGAGGCCGCGCGTAACGAAGATGAAGCCACCGGGATAGGCGAACGCGTTCACCGCCGCGTCGTCGAGGACGTGAAACGCCCACGGGAGTCCAGGGCGCTCAGACTTCGATGCGATGGCCTGTCCGATGCGCCGCACCATCGCCTGCGCCGCCGGGTGGTTGGCTTCGCCGACGCTCTTGAGATCGCCCGTCGACGCCTGCTGCCCCATCTGAATCTCCTGCGACTGCGAAATCAGCGACAGCTCACTCTTGCCGGAGACCGGATTGGTAGCGCATCCGTTGAGCGCAGCAAGAACGACTAGCGACGCACGCGTCGCGACACGAAGGGAAGAATTCATGGGACGATGACGGATACGGGAAAGCCCGCGCGAGGGCTACGCGCCAAGCAAATGCATGGCAAAACATTCTCGATTGACTATGTAGCAACATGTGTGCCGGAATCGGGCGGAGATCGACGCGCGGCATGCCTTCTCATGCCGCCGCGAACGGCCGCTCCAGACTCGGCGACTGCGGCGTGAACAGCTCGGCGCCGCTTTCGGTGATCACCATGTCGTCTTCCAGCCGCATACCAAATTCACCGGGGATGTAAATCCCCGGTTCGTCCGAAAAGACCATGCCGGGCTTGAGGGGCAGCGTGTTCCCCTTCACGAGGTACGGCCATTCATGGCCGTCCATGCCCATGCCATGTCCAACGCGATGACTGAAATACTTGTAGTCCGGGCCAAAACCCGCATCGACGATGACTTTGCGCGCGGCTGCGTCGACCGCTTCACACGGCAGCCCCGGTCGTGCGGTTTTCACCGCCATCGTCTGCGCCCGATGTTCGATCTCGAACACATCTTTCATGCGCTGCGTGGGCGTGCCCAATACGAACGTGCGCGAAATATCGGAGCTGTACCCTTCGACTTTGCAGCCACCGTCGATGAGCAGAATGCTCCCTTCACGCACCACCTGCGGCGTGGTCGACCCGTGCGGCAGCGCCGAAAATTTCCCGATCTGCACGCCCGCCGAACCGTCATATCCGAGCTGGGTGTGCGCCTGCTGCACAAGTTTGGCGAATTCGTCCTGCGTCATCCCTTCTTTCAACGATTTCCACGCCGCTTCGTACGCCTTGAGTGTCACCTGACTCGCGAAGCGCATGATCGCGATTTCGTGCGCATCCTTGATCGTGCGACAACCGGCTGTAATCGGCGTTCCGCTCACGACCTTCACGTTCGGAATGTGTGCGGCGCCATCGGCAAAAACGAAGCGCACGGTCTCTTCTGCACCAATCGTAGCGGTCGACAATCCGCGCGACTTCAGTCCCTGCGCAATGAGCGCGTACGGCGACTCATGCTCTTCCCAGGCATACACCGTCGCATCCTTTCCCAACGGTCCGAGATGCGCCTGCTCCATGGCGCGCGCTTCCTCGAACTTTGGCGTGACGAGAAATGCGTTCCCGTTCGCGGGGATGACCGCGGCAAGCAGACGCTCGCTCAGTCCCCACCTCATGCCGGTGAAATATTCCATCGACGTACCACCGGTCAACATCAGGGCGTCCATCTTGTTCGCCTTCATGAGCGAACGCGCGCGTTCCAGTCGCGCGCGTCGTTCGTCGACCGAAATCGGTGTGACCTCCCCCTTCATCGATGTCAGCGCTTTGATGGCTGGTGGCAGATCGGCAGTCTCCCCGATGCTGCGATCTTTCGACTCGTCGGCTCGCGCAGCGCCTGCGCCGAGGGAGAGTCCGGCCAGCGTGACGGCAGATGCGCCGAGAAAGGTGCGACGGTTGGTCATAATGACGTCCAAGGGCTCGGGGTTGATTCGGTGCGGCGGTGCGCAGCCCAGAATACGACACGAATGGTCGATTCCGACAGGGCCAAGGCGTGATCACGTGCCCATGAAAGAAGAAGTGCGGTGCATTGTGTCCCATTTGCTTTGACTTGTAGCTCCAATGTTTTTGTTTTTACACGCTCACCTCTCCCTCCGGTCAAACGAGAAAACTGTGCCTCTGCCACCTCTACGACCTCCCAGCCTGCGGATGTGTCTCCGCGCGCTCACTGCGTACACGCTCTCAGTCAAACTCGCATCGGCCGTCGCGATCACTGTCGCTGTCGCCACTGCGGCGACAAGCGCGATTCCGTTTGCAACAGCGGCCGCACAATCGACCGGCACGATTTCGGGGCGCGTCACCGACCTCGAGAACGGTCAGCCGATCGTCGCCGCTCAGGTGAGCATCGGCGGCACTCCAATGGGACGTGCTACCGGTGATGATGGGCGGTATCTCATCACGGGCGTGACGGCTGGCTCCGTGACTGTCACCGTGCGTCGCATTGGCTACCAGCAGCAGACGCGCACCGTCGCGGTCCGCGCCAGCGCGACCGTCACCGTCGATGTCTCACTGCCCAAGAGCAGCGTGTCGCTGGTCGGCATCGTCGTCACCGCCACCGGTGAAGAGCGCAAAAAAGAAGTGGGCAATGCCGTCACGACCGTAGGCAGCGCGGATTTCGAGCGTGGCGGCGTCGGCAACACGCAGCAGATCCTGCAGGGTCGCTCGACGGGCGTGACGGTACTCGCCAACGGTGGCGGCCCCGGCTCTGGTGGCACCATCCGGTTGCGCGGTGTGAACAGCATCACGCAGGGAAACCGGCCGCTGATCTACATCGATGGCGTCCGAATGTTCAACGGCAACTCCCCCACCGGCGTTTCGTCGCGCCAGTCCGTGTCGCCACTGAACGACATTCCCGCGTCCGACATCGATCGCATCGAAGTGGTGAAGGGGCCCGCGGCCACCACACTGTACGGCACGGAAGCGTCGGGGGGCGTGATCCAGATCTTCACCAAGCGTGGCCGCGAAGGGCCAGCCGTGTGGACCGCCGAGGCCTCGGGCGGCATCAACAGCATGGGTGAGTTTGGGCCGCGTTCGGACCCGACGCGCATGTTCATTCGCGAGTGCCGCGGCCCCAACATGGTGGACGTCAATGGCGTCGCATTCGAAGACCCCACCTGCCCAGCCAGCGGCTCGTGGCTCAAGAACGGGTTCCTCGGCCGGTATTCGCTGGGCGTGCGTGGGTCCGGCGGCGGCATCAACTACGCGATCTCGGGCAATCTGGAAAACGAAGAAGGCGTATTGCGTGTCGGCACCAACAAGACCGGCGGCATTCGCGCCAACATTGGCTTTTCACCCAGCAAGACGATCACGATCGCGCTCAACAACTCGTTCCAGCGTCGCAACACCGCCATGATCTCCGATGGCAACAGCGCCGATGCGTTCCTGCTCAATGTGTCGCGCGGCCCTGGCTCCAACTTCCGTGGCGCGGGTTGCAGCACCACGACCATCGCCTGCGTGCTCAATGACACCATCTTCTCCAAGGCCAACAACATTGCTGGTGATCACTTCATCGCCGGCGGCACCGCCACTTGGACGCCATGGCAGAACCTGACCAATCGCTTGTCGGTGGGTATCGATTACAACAACACCGATCAGCGCACCATCAATCCGTTCGGCTACCCCCGCACGCCGACCGGACAGTACTTCCAGACGCTCTGGAACCGTCAGTTGATCACCGTGGACTATGCCTCCTCCTGGAAGCAGAGCTACGGCAAGCAGTTTACCGGCACGACGTCGTTCGGCGGCCAGCTGTTCGATAGTCGGCTCAACTCCACCGATCTGCAGTCCGACAACTTCGCCGGACCGAGCGCGCCAACGCTGATCTCCGGTTCCTTGCGGCAGATCACCGATGTCAATCAGCAGCGCGTGATCAACGCCGGTGTGTTCGTGCAGCAGATGATCGGCTGGCGCGACAAGCTGTTCGTCACGATCGGCAACCGTACCGACGGCAACAGCGCCTTTGGCAAAAGCTTCGGCTTGCAGAACTATCCCAAGATCAGCGGCTCGTGGGTGCTGTCGGAGGAAGCGTTCTGGCCGAAGTTCATTGAAACGTTCAAACTGCGCGGCGCGATCGGCGAGGCGGGCAAGGCCCCCGGCGCGTTCGACGCCACACGTACCTGGAACCCGGTCGCGGCCGAGGGCGGCCTCTCGGCCTTCACCCCCGGTCAGCTTGGCAATCCCAACCTCGGACCGGAGCGCACGCGCGAAACCGAGGTGGGTTTTGACGCCGGGTTCTGGAACGGTCGTCTCGGCGCGGTGGTCACGTACTTCAGCGCACGCACCAGCGACGCGATCATCAACGTGGCGTATCCGCCGTCGCAGGGTTTCTCGTCCAACCAGCCGGAAAACGTCGGCTCGATCCAGAACAAGGGGCTCGAGGCACAGCTGACTGCCAGCTTCGAACCTGCATCGTGGGCCAAGCTCGATGCGCGGCTGCAATACACGAACGTGAAGGGCAAGGCGGTGAACCTTGGCGGGCGTGTGCTCACCATCGACGCGCTCTCACGCAGCTATGTGCAGGAAGGGCTGCCGCTGCCCGCGTACATCGGCCGCAAGGTAAAGAACCCCAACGAGTTTGCCGCGCCGATTGTGGAGGAGAACCAGTTCATTGGCGCGACGTTCCCCACGGAGATCATCAATCCGAGCCTGACGCTGACGCTGTTCAAGGACTTTGCCATCGAAGCGATCGGCGAGTTCCAGCACGGCGGACATCTCGTCAACGGCAGCGCGTTCCAGAACGCCGGCCTCGGAATCTGGCAGCCGTGTTTCGCCGCGCAGCGTGCCCTGCGTGCGGCCGCCGCGGGTGATGCGACGGCACTGGGCACCGTGAACGCGCGGGACCGCATGCGCTGCGCCATCAACGCGGCCGACCGTGACTACAGCTTCTGGGTGGAAAGTTCGGACTTCTTCAAGCTGCGCAGCCTTTCGGTGTCGTACGATGTGCCGAAAAAGCTTGTACGCGGCGTGCGTGACATGTCCGTGCAACTCACCGGTCGCAATCTGTTCGTGAGCACCAAGTACACCGGCTCTGATCCCGAAGTCGCCGACCAGCGCACCAGCACATTCTCGCGTCGCGACTACTACAACTTCCCGCCGTACCGCACGTTCCTCGTCAGCGTACGGACGCGCTTCTGATGCCTACCATGCCCATACTATCCGCTCCGTCGCGCTGGTCGCGACGTGTTCTTGTTGGAAGCGCTTGCCTGCTCGCCGCCTGCAGCCTCGACGTCAGCAACCCCGGTCCGTTGCTCGATGAGAACCTCGATACGCCAGCTGCCATGCCTGCCCTCGTCAACGGCATGGGTGGCGACCTGTCCAACGCCATCGGCAACTATCTCACGCGCGGCTCTCTGGCGGGTCTGGAGCTGGTGCACTCCGGCAACTTCGCCGCCGAACGGCAGTTCGCCGTGGGGGTCATCCGTCCCGAAGACGTGAACGGTGACTGGGCGCGCTTTCAGACGGCACGCTTCGTGGCCGAAAACGGTCTCGAGCGCATGAAGCGCGTGTTGGGGACGTCGTTCGAAGCAAACGTCAACACACCACGCGCATATTTGTATGGCGGCTTCGCCAATCGATTTGCGGGCGAGAACGTCTGCAACGCCATCATCGACGGCGGGCCATCGCTGCCAAGCAGCGAGCATTTCGTGCGCGCCGAAAGCCTGTTCACGCGAGCACTGACTCTTTCGCGGGCGCAGAACAACAGCGCGCTGGCCAGTGCTGCACTCGCCGGGCGCGCGACCGTGTTGGCGTGGCAGGGCAAGTGGGCGGCGGCCGACGCCGATGCCGCACTCGTACCGGTGGCCTTCCGCCACAATGCCGTGTTCTCGACGAACACGGCGCGTGAGAACATGGATCTGGCCAACCAGACGATCACGCGCCGGGAAGTGACGGTATGGAACAGTGTCTGGATGACGGATCGTGATGTCCGTGCACCTTGGGACACGGTGCGCACCGGCACCACACTGACACGCGGTCAGGATGGAACGACGTTGTTCTTCCGTCAGCGCAAGTACAACACGCTTGGGGATCCGGTTGCACTGGCCAAGGGCACCGAAATGCTGCTGCTGCGCGCCGAAGCGGCCTTGCGGAGCAACAACGTGGCGTCGGCGATGACGTTCATCAATCAGGAGCGCGCCACATTCACACTCGCGGCGCTGACGGCGAACACGGTGAACGAATCATTCGCGATCCTGATGCGGGAACGTGGTGCGCTGCTCTGGTTGGAAGGGCGCCGGTTGTGGGATTTGCGCCGGTGGCTGGTTGAAGGACGGAACAGCACGCTGCAGGGTCGCAGCACGTGTGTGCCGATCAGCCTCGAAGAACAGGGTGCCAACCCGAATCTTCGTTGATTCAGCCTAAATAATGGAAGGGAAAGGAGCGTCAGTGAATCACGCAGGCGTTGATTAGCGCATGCGTTCACGGTTTCGGGTCGTAGCATTTGTGTGCGAAGACGGTTGACGGGTCGGGGAACTTCTCGGCCCGTTCACGTCTACTGTATGGCACACGTCACGGCGCACGAACCGCGCGCAAGCGCTCGAGGATTTTGAAATGAAGAAGGTTGCTGTGCTTTCCCGTCCCGCCACGCCGTCGCTTTTTACATTTTCGACCGTGGTTCTCGCTTCTCTCGCGGCTGCGCTGCTGATGTTCGGTGCGCGCGCAGCCCACGCTCAGTCCGGAGTTGCGAAGTCTGCGCCCTCGCAGGCCGCTTCTACTGCAGCGCGTGCGCAGATCGATTTTCAGAAGCCAGCCGACAACGAACTGAAAAAGAAGCTTTCGCCGATGCAGTATCAGGTCACGCAGCACGAAGTTACCGAACCACCATTCCGCAACGAATTCTGGAACAATCACGAAGCCGGCATCTATGTCGATGTCGTTTCGGGAGAACCGTTGTTCAGCTCCACCGACAAGTTCGAATCCGGCACGGGATGGCCAAGCTTCACCAAGCCGCTGGCGAAGGAAAACATTCGGACCGTGACCGATCGCATGTTGGGCGTCGAACGAGTGGAAGTGCGTTCGCGTCGCGCCGACTCGCATCTTGGACACGTTTTCGACGATGGGCCTAAGCCTACCGGTTTGCGCTATTGCATCAACTCCGCATCGATGCGGTTCATTCCCGCGAGTCAGCTGGAAGCCCTGGGCTACAGTGAATACGCGAAGTTGTTTGCGGGGCTCAAAACGAAGTAGTCGACGTCGCCGCTGAACGGAGAAGGCGTTACTATCAAGCTTCCTTCTCTGTCGGAGCAACGCATGAAAGCAGTCCGTACAGCAGCTCGCAAACCGCGACGTGCATTGATTGCCATCTCGGCGACGGTGCTCGTCGCGGTTTCTGCATGTGCACGCCACGCCCATGCGCATTCAGATATCGCGACCGTGAAAGCCACCGACCCCATCAATTGGTCCGCCGTCGACGCGGCGATGGGTCGCACCGGCGCCATGCAACCAAGCGACGTCCATCGCTTCAACTTTCCGCGTGGCGATCTGCAGGTGACCGCAGCCGGTGTGACGATCAAACCGTCGCTCGCCCTTGGCGGATGGATTGCGATGAAATCGGTCGCCGGTGGTGTTGTAGCGATGGGCGATCTCGTGCTGCTCGATGACGAACTCGAACCGGTGATCTCCCGATTGCAAAGCGGTGGCATCGAGCAGACGGCGATCCATCATCACCTGCTGCACGAAACGCCGCGTATTTATTACGTGCACGTGCATGGCCACGGCGACGCCGTGAAAATCGGCGAAACTATTCGCGCTGCGATCGCCCTCACCAAAACGCCGTCACCCGCAGCGACAGCACCCGTAGCGAGTGGACCCGCCGTTGCATTCGATCTCGACACCATCGCACTCGTCAAATCACTGGGCTACGCCGGTCGTGTAAACGGCGGGGTGTATCAGGTGAGTGTGCCCCGCGCAGAAACCATTCGCGATGGTGATTTTGAAGTACCGGCGTCAATGGGACTTGGCACCGCGATCAACTTCCAGCCAACGGGGGAGGGCAAGGCGGCGATCACCGGCGACTTCGTGATGGTTGCGAGTGAGGTCAACGCAGTCATTCGCGCCCTGCGCGACGGCGGCATCGAAGTCACGTCGTTGCACAATCACATGCTCACCGAGACACCCAGACTCTTCTTCATGCACTTCTGGGCTAACGACGACGCCACGAAACTTGCGCGTGCACTGCGCAGTGCGATAGAAAAAACCAACTCCAGACGCCCAGCGTCGTGACGAGTCGTCGGGGGAAACTTTGCTTCTGAACAAACGCTCAGCCCGCTGACCAGCGACCACTCGCTCGACACCCATTCCAGTCAACTGGCAGGCAAAGCCAGTAGGCGAGTCGCCACTGATGAGTAGCAACGGAATGGTTGGCGACAAATTGCCTTGACCTTCCTCGGCGGGATGCCTAACGATGCCTCGCCGACACAGCACGAAACCCGCTCCGGTTTTCGTGGGGTCGGTGGTGACGCCCGCATCCGTGAGGTGGTGAATGAGCAGCAGTGTGTTGCAAGCCGCTATTCGTGATTTCGTTGACGCTGCGTTGCGCGACCGAATGCAAATCTCTGGGCTGCACATCGACGGCATCGAAGTCACGCAGTCAATCCAGTATCGCAGCGCAGCAGTGCATCTCACTGATCCGGCGGATCGAGGCGCCGACAACTCGATCCGCCTCGTTGCCAACAAATCGGCCCGCGTACGCGTGTACGTACGCCATCGACCCGCCGCACTCGCTGGGGTCGTTGGTACAGTGATGCTTCAAAAGCGACGCTCGGGCATCTGGATGGACGCCGCACTGCTCATGCAGCTGGGGCCGGAATCGGTGACCGCCGAGCCCTCGCCAAACTATGCGCTCGAACGCAGCAACGCGGGCAGCTCGCTCAACTTTGTCATCCCCGCTTCCGCTATGCGTGGTCACGTGCGTCTCAGGGTGCAGGTCAACGTACCCGGCACAAGCTCGCAGGACGAATGGATCGAGGATCTCGACGTTTCGTTGTTGCAAACACTTCGGGTGCGCGGCATTCCAATGCGCTACATGGGACCCGATGCGACAGGCAATCAGATTTCGCTTCCTGCGCCAACGCTCGCGAATTTTCAATCGACCGCCGGCACCACGCTGCGCATGTACCCCGTCTCGCAAACAGCCGACATTTCACTCGCCGGCACGTTCACCTGGAGTGAACCGCTGCTCGGCGCAATCGTGAATGGGCAGTGCCCGCAGAGCTGGAACGATCTGCTCTTCTGGCTGAGCATCGCGCGTATGGTGGACGGAAATCGCACGGATGCGTTGTACTACGGACTCTTTCCGCGCGGTATCCCGATCGGCGGTGCATCGGGGTGCGGTGGCGGTGGTGCAGGCGTCGGCTCGGGCGCGATCGACGATGGCATGACCATGGCGCATGAATTGGGTCATGTACTGGGCCTCGTGCATGGTCCATGCGGACTCGGGGCCGGTGATGCGGGCGATCCGAACTACCCGGCGTACGAACCGTACGA
>JAYUWD010000399.1:0-3607 GCA_043753735.1 Gemmatimonadaceae bacterium | reverse complement strand
TGTCCATGCGCCCTTCGAGCCCGAAGGCGAGGTTGACCGGCTTCGTCAAACCCACCGCGAACGGACGCGAGATATCGAGGTTTGTGGTGAGCTGCGTCGAGGAAAGTTTGCCCGCATAAAACTCACGCAAGCTGTTGACGCCGTAGGTCGGATTATTCGTGTTTCCGATATCGAACCGGAAATTGTTGTTGCCGAAGGCCGCGCTCAGATCGTAGGCCCAGCCGATCGCGTTGCCCTTTGCACCGATCGCGGTGCTCACATCGTTCACGGTGCCATCGATGTTCGGCAGGAACCCGGTGGGATACAGGGCTCGCACGACGACCGGTTCGCCCGGTCGACGGTTGAATCCCCACGAGCGCCCGGATCGATGCGTCGCTCCACCGAATGCGTAGAACTCCACCCCGCGGGAGGTCGTCGTACCGATGTTGAAGAAACCCCCGGCATCACGGAGCGCCGCGTCCCCGTACCACGAATTCATTCTCGCGCCATTGAGCATGTCCGCCGTGATTCGCTGACCGCCGATGACCACGTTCTGCCCGGCCGCGATGCTGTCGTCCTGTGCCTTGGAGAAATACTGAACGCGCGTGTCAGCCTCCGCGCGATTAGTGCGCCCGCGATCACGGTACTGGCCGCTCAGCGTGACGTACCCACGATCGCCAAGAGCACGACTCCAACTGCCCACCAATTCGCTTACGCCGCCGTCCCCGCGCGACGTCTGACCGAGTGTACTGGAAATCGTCAGCGGCGAATTCTGTTTGAGAATGACGTTGACCACGCCGGCGATGGCGTCCGATCCGTATTGGGCCGCCGCGCCGTCACGCAACACTTCGATGCGATCGATTGCGGCCGACGGGATCGCATTGAGGTCGACGCCGGTGGACCCACGCCCCACCGAATTGTTCACCGCGACAACCGCGCCAGCATGCCGACGTTTGCCGTTGATCAGCACGAGCGCCTGATCCGGCCCAAGACCGCGAAGCGTGAAGGGACGCTGCATGTCCACGCCGCCGGCAATCGACGACCGCGGAAAGTTGAGCGACGGCACCAGTGACTGCAGCACCTGCGTGATTTCCGTCCGACCACTCAGCTTCATCTCTTCGCTGCTGACAACATCGATCGGCACGGGCGCCTCCGTCACCGTGCGTTCAGCCGAACGGCGCGTTCCCGTCACCGCGATTGCAGACAGCGAAAGCGGAGCCTTGGTCAACGAAAAGTCAGCCGTGGTGATTGCACCTTCTCTGACCGTGACCGTTGCGCTGCCGTTCACATAACCGATGAGGCGTACCGTAAGGACGACCGCCCCAGCCGGCGTTGTCAAGCGATACGTCCCGTTTTCACGCGTTTGCGTCCCGCGCTGTGTGCCGGTGATCAACACCGTTGCGCCTTGAATCGGCTGCGACGTTCCCGCCTCCACCACGCGCCCCACTATACCGGTGGCGCTTTGCGCCGCGCTGGTCGATGCAGCCGAAACACTGGCAATACAGGCGGCGAGCAAAGACAGGACCACTGTTCCACGGTGGGAAGAACGCATGAACGTCCGAAGCATGAGATTCCTGGAGGCAGGGAATTGGCGCGCCAAGCGGGGAGGGGGCCGGGCGGCAGGGCGAGGATTGCGATGACACTATTGGAACTGACTGCCGGACTGACGGAAGTGTGAAATCTCTTCGCCGGCGCGACCCGTGCTTGCGTGCATGCACGGCGGTACAAGATCCGATGTCGTCGCTGTACTACCGCTATCTGTGCGAACGCCGATCGGGATGTCCTCGTTCCGACACGGGGCCGCGTCCTGCGCCACCACTGGCCGCGACGTCCACGGCTGAAAGCACGTCTCTGAAGAGCCGCTCACACATCAACGGTGACTATTGCCATGTGGGCGGCGCAAATTCCGATGTCGCGGGGGGCGACACGCAGTGAGGCAACATCCCGGGCAACGGTCTGCCGAGACGAGGACAATGGCAGTACCGTCATCCGAACGTCGAAAACCCCGAACGCACACACGACAAAGGGCCACCGGTGAGGGCGACCCTAGGTCGGAAGAGGCGCCGGTCGGAGTCGAACCGACGCATGGCGGATTTGCAGTCCACTGCCTTACCACTTGGCTACGGCGCCGTTGGAACAGCTTTCGTGCGGAAAATATAGGCCAAATCACATAGTCGCGGTAGCGAGCCGACGCCTCGGCAACATCGGCCGCGATTCGCGCACTCCGGGCAGCGGCGGCACACGTCGGGCACATGGCTCCTGTTCCAGACGTGACACAGTTGCTCGACAGGCTTAAAAGTGGCGGCTTGATGGCGCGTAATCGAGATCAAAAGGATCGTCCTGTCCGTCGCGCGCTCCATCGGCGTTCAACGATCAAGCCCACATTGGGCAGCGTGGCCCCAACGTGCGCGCCATGTAGGGGAACGCGCAGGGCAACATCGCGCTTGGCTACCTGTTGCCGCTCGCCAAGGAATTCCGCCTGGACGCGGCGTTTGAAGCGCTTGAACATGGCGCTGACGAAGGGCTTGTCTCACATCGCCAAGGACGTAAAGCGGATCGCATCGTTCCGCTGAGGTCCACGGCGCACTAATAGGTTTCGGTTTCGATGGCCTCCGCGCGCGTCCCGCTCTTTCCGATCGGCCTGGTCCTGTTCCCGGGCATTTCGGTCCCGCTGCATCTCTTTGAACCGCGCTATCGGCAATTGCTGACTGACGTGCGTGACACGGATCGCCGGTTTGGAATCCTGTGCGGAATTCCGGGGATCGCCGAGCAGGCGTTGCCGGCAGGACGTGCGGGGTGCATTGCCGAAGTCACGGACATCGAGATGCTCCCCGATGGGCGTTTCAACATTGTCGTGATGGGGCGCGAACGATTTGCGCTCGAGCACATTCACACCGATGACAAGGCGTACCTGGTCGCGGAGATCGCGCCGCTTCCGGATACCCGTGATGAATCGGCCGTGAGGCTGGCGGTTCTCGCGGACGAAGTGACCTCCCACTTCGGTCGCGTGGTGAAGGCGGTACGCACGCTCAACGACGACCGCGAGTCGCCAGCTCCGACACTCCCTGACGATTCCGCGCAGCTCGCATGGTTTATCGCGTCGATGATCGATGTCGATCTCGAACAGCGGCAACGACTCCTCGCCGAACGATCTCCCTCCATGCGACTGGAGCAGATGAACGCGGTGCTGCGCAATGCATTGCCGGATCTTGAACTGCGCGCGGCGATGCACGCGAGATAGCAACGAAGAACCAATTACCAAAGCAGCGCGCTACGTACCGGTGCGAGAAATTCTGGGCTGACGCAGCGATCGCGCACCCGCGAACACAGCCCACACAAACAAAATGGTCGCGCCAATCAGCGATGCCTTGAGCGACGGTCCGCCCGTGATCGCATTTTCGTCTGCCGAAGTAAGAGCGCCGGCAACGGCGAGCATCCATTGACGAACGCTCAGGTAGTGGATAGCCGGGAAAGTGGTGCTTAATATCCCTTCCCAGAAAAGCACATAGACGAGCCCAGTCACAAGCGCGCGTCGCGTGAGCAGCGACAGCGCAGTGAATAGAGCGGCATAAGCGGCACCGCCAAACGCACTCGCCACAGTGAACGCGAACGTTACACCCTGCGGGTC
>JAYUWD010000398.1:0-10934 GCA_043753735.1 Gemmatimonadaceae bacterium | reverse complement strand
TCGTCACGGCCCAGCCAATCATCAGCGCGCCGGCAATTACGGTTGCCGCGTGCGCAACACCGGCCATGCGACCAACGGCAGCAACGCCCGAACCAAGCACACCGGCCAATGCGCCAAGGGTGAGATACGATGCAAGGCGGCCTACATTGTACATCGCATGCGCACGAAGTGGCGTAGCACCTGAACCAGCCGCTGTCGAACCGGAATAGAAACAGACAAAGCCACCGCACATCGCGGCGCAGTGTACGCTGCCAACAAGACTCGCGGCGAGGACACCGACCGCCGCACCGATCACCGGCGTGTTCGGTTTGAAGTGGAGCCGCCCACGGCATCCACCCGCGATGTGCTCAAGAAGTGAGCGCCAATGCGTGTCGCATCAATGCGCACCTCCCATTCGCCCGGATACTTGATCGAAAGGCGGCCACTGTACATACCCGCCGTTTCACGCGCGAGTGTGACCGCCTGTACCTCGTTTGCACGCGCATTGTACAGCGCCACGATCTTTACGGTCGCATCAGTAATCGGTGCGCCAGTCGAGTCGCTCAAATGCACACGCACCAACGTCGCCGATCCCGCCACAACCGAATCGAGGGTGGTGATCGCGCTCCAGCCGAGCGCATTGCTGCGACGCTTTTCAGCCATCGTCGAGTCGAAACCAACGGCTTTCTTGTAGTAATCCGGTTCAATCGCCATCGACGGATCGCTACCGGCAACGCGCATCATCCAAAGGTTTCCCACGACCGTTGCACACAACACAAGTGCAATCCCGATCGGCCACCCCGCTCCGGGTTTCATCTCGCGCCCTCCGAGGGTCCAAGCAGACGCCACGAAAGTTGCTGCATCACACTCTTGCCGTCGCTGACAGTCAGCGTGATATCCCGCTCTCCGTGCACAAATACTCGGCGCGGCACCACGATGAACATGCTCGTGCTGCGTGTCTCACCGCCCGCGATCTTCATGGGATTCTCCGGCGCTACGATTACAACTTCACGGCTGAGCAAGCCAGCTTCGGTGAGTCCGGAAACGGCGATCGAATACTCTGCTTCGTCGTGTCCGCGATTGGCGATCTTGATGCGAATCTGATTCGCGATCCGACCGTCCGCTTCTTCGGCGAATGGTGCACCAATCCCACGTAGCAACGTGACATCGGCTGTATCCTTGGTGATGAGTGCCACGAGCAACCCACCAACCATGACGACGAGAATGGCCGGATAGAGCACGGTACGCATGCGGAGCAGTTTGCGCGGCATGCCGGCCATTGCATCCTGCGACGAATATCGGATGAGCCCCTTCGGTTTGCCGACCCGCACCATCACATCGTCGCAGGCGTCGATGCACTGTGTGCAGTGCACGCACTCCATCTGCAGACCGTTGCGAATATCGATGCCGGTGGGGCAGGTCTGCACGCACGAGCCGCACGCGACGCAATCTCCGGCGTCGGCCGGCCGGTTCGTAGTGCCCAGCATGCGCGGTTCGCCGCGCTTCTCGTCGTATGCCACGATGACGGATTGACGATCGATCAGCGCTGCCTGCCACCGGCCGTACGGGCAGACGATGAGACAGGTCTGTTCGCGGAAGTAGGTGAAGTTGAACCATACGATTCCCGTGAACAACGACACCAGAAAGAACGCCGTTGGATGTTCCGACGGTGGGCTCAACATCCAGCGATAGAGATTATCCGTCCCGATAAAAAACGCGAGTAGCGTGTTCGAGACGAACAGCGCCATCAGAAAGAAAGTGATGTACTTTGCGATCCGCCGCGGCGAGAAGAACTTACGTTTCTTGTCAAGATTGCGCGAGCCAGTATAGCCACCATCAAACCAGCGACCGATCGGACGAAAGAGAAATTCGAGATATACGGTCTGCGGACACGCCCATCCGCACCAGGCGCGACCGAAAAGTGCCGTGATCAGAAAGATGCCGACCACACCACTCGCCATGACGAGCATCAAGAGCAGCGTGTCGGTGGGAAGAAACGTGTAGCCCATCAAGATGAAAGTTCGGTGCGGCAGATCCATCAGGAACAACGGCTGTCCGCCGAAGCGCAGATGTGGCACCGCGAAGAATACGAGCATCAGTGCGTATGCAACGATGCGACGCCGTTCCCACCAACGTCCGTGCGACGGTTTTGGTCGGATCCAGTGACGACTTCCATCTTCGTTGAGCGTCGGCAACACGCGTCCGCTGGCTCTCGGTGGTGCGTGCGTAGTCACTTCGATGCCGATTCTCCCAGCGGTGTGCCTTGCGGTGCTTTTGGCGTTGGGGGATTTGTGCCCTGCAGCGTTGCCACATACGCAACGACTGCTGACAGCTGCTTAGGCTTGAGTGTCTTGCCCCACGGTGGCATGCCCTTTTCGAGCACACCGTTGGTGATGGTGCGATAGATGTCTGGCAAAGTGCCGCCATGCAGCCAGTAAGTATCGGCGAGATTTGGTCCAATCATCCCACCGCCATCACCCCGATGACAAGCGGCGCAGTACGTCGTGTAGGTCTCTTTGCCATCTTCAAGCGCTTCATGGTCTTTGGTCAGCGCGAGCAGTTGCGCGTTGGACATGTCGCCACCGGTCGGAGCCGGATGCGCGATCGCAAACGCTTTCATATCGGCTTCGTAGTCAGCCACCCGCCCCTTGCCGTTCCCGACAGGTCCGACATTCAGGACGTAGATCACGGAGAAGATCACCGTGCCGGCGAAGGTGAGCAGCCACCACCGAGGCATCGGATTGTCGTACTCCTGAATGCCATCGTACTCGTGCTCGAGGATTCGATCGCCGCCTTCATTGCTGGTTGGCTCAGTCATCGCTCAGCGCTCCTGTGGGTGAACAGTGACAAGCGTGCCGTCATCCAGCGGAAGCATTGAGGCCTCCTGCAACGCGCGCCGATTGGACGGAGCAAAGGTGCGGATCGTGATGACGATGAAGACGCCGAGAAAAAGTACGAGTGCAATCTCGGCGTACACCGAAAGTCCTGCATGCGACATGATGTCGGAGAGTTTCATGGACGGGTCACCTCGGCGACCTTGCCAACTTTGATGTCACGACCAAGTCGCTGCACATACGCGATGATGGCGACCATTTCCTTGTCTTCGAGACCGGCGGGTCCACCTTGTTCGACGATGGCCGCGGCGATCGTACGCGCCTGCGCTCGCGCCATGGCCGGTGCACGGTTGATCGCGTCCCCGTACGGCACGCCAAGCATCGACATCACGTCCACACGCTTCTGGATGCTTTCGAAGTCGATCTTGTTGCGCAGGAATTGCGAGTAGGCCGGCATGATCGACTTGGCCGTGATCGCACGCGGATTCTCGAAATGACGCACGTGCCAGAGATCGGGGTACTTGCCCCCTTCGCGCGCGAGATCCGGCCCGATGCGCCGAGAACCCCACAGGAACGGATGATCGTAGACTGATTCGCCAGGCTTCGAATATTCTCCGAATCGCTCGGTCTCGTAGCGGAACGGACGGATCATCTGCGAGTGACAGTTGAAGCAGCCTTCGGCGATGTACACATCGCGTCCCGCAAGTTCGAGCGGTGTGTACGGCTTGACCGATGCGATCGTCGGCACGTTCGACTTGATCAGGAACGTCGGCAGAATCTCAAACAACGATGCGACTACGACAGCGAGGATGGTCAATGTCGTGAACAGCAGCGGCGCGCGCTCCCACTTGCGATGCCATGCCACGCCGACAAACCGGCCGTACACACCGACGGTTGGCCCAGCCGGTATCGCAGCCACTGGCGGTGGGACGTACGTGCGCGTGAGTGGTGCCGCTTCGATCACCGGCACATCGTACGCAGCGGGGCGATGACGCCAAGTCATGATGATATTCCACCCGAACATCAACGTACCGGCGAAATACAACAGCCCACCAACGACGCGCATCCAGTACATCGGCATCAGCTTCGCCACCGTCTCGACGAAGTCAGGATATGCGAGTCGACCCGTCGAATCGAACGCGCGCCACATCAACCCTTGCGTCGCGCCAGCACTGTAGATCGCGACGACATACAACACGATGCCGATGGTCGCGATCCAGAAGTGCAGCTCCATGGCTTTTTTGCTGTAGATCTCGGTCTGGAAGAGACGCGGCAGCAGCCAGTAGATCATGCCGAACGTCATGAAGCCGTTCCAGCCCAGTGCGCCGGTGTGCACATGCGCGATGATCCAATCGGTGTAGTGCGCGAGCGCGTTCACACTCTTGATCGACAACATCGGCCCTTCAAAGGTCGACATGCCGTACGCCGTGATCGCGACCACGAAGAACTTGAGAATTGGATCACTCGCCACCTTGTGCCACGCACCGCGCAACGTCAACAGCCCGTTGATCATGCCACCCCAACTCGGCGCCCAGAGCATCACCGAAAAGAGCATGCCAACCGTTGATGCCCATTCCGGGAGTGCCGTGTAATGCAAATGGTGCGGGCCGGCCCAGATGTACATGAACACCAGCGACCAGAAGTGCAGGATCGACAGCTTGTACGAGAACACCGGCCCTTCAGCCGCTTTGGGCATGAAGTAGTACATCAGCCCCAGAAACGGCGTCGTCAGGAAAAATGCAACGGCGTTGTGCCCGTACCACCACTGCATGAACGCATCCTGAACACCAGCGTAGATACTGTAACTTTTCAGTGGCCCTGCCGGGATCGACAGGTTGTTGAAAATGTGCAGTATCGCGACGGTGACGATGCTGGCAATGTAGAACCAGAGCGCCACGTAGAGATGGCGTTCACGACGTTTGACCAGCGTGCCAAAGAAATTGACGGCAAACACAATCCACACGACAGCGATCGCAATGTCGATCGGCCACTCGAGTTCGGCGTATTCCTTGGCCTGTGTGAAGCCAAATGGCAGCGTCAGCGCTGCACTGACGATGATCGCCTGCCAGCCCCAAAAATGAAAACTGCTCATGCCATCGGAAAACATCCGAGCCTTGAGCAGCCGCTGGGTCGAATAGTAGCAGCCGCAGAAGAACGCATTCCCCGCAAAGGCGAAGATGACGGCATTCGTGTGCAACGGACGCAGGCGTCCAAAGGACAGCCAGGGCGTGTTGAAATTGAACGCTGGATTCGCGAGCTGCAAAGCGATCAGCAGCCCAACGAGCATCCCCACCACGCCCCAGATCAGCGTAGCGAACAGGAATTTGCGGACAATGTCGTCGTCATAGGAGAAGCGGTCCAGCAATGGGGCTGGAGCACTTCGCGCGGATTCAACGGCCGCGTTGGGAGCCAGGGTCATACCGTGCCTCGGATGGAGCGTAAGTCAGTGCGCATACTGTCGAGTATGCACACCGACTCACGTCGCCCGAGTCAGGCAGCGGACGAATTCACGTCGGGGAATCCCCGATCTTCATCCATTCCGCGCAATTTTCGTGCGGGAGCTATCGACGAACGAGCTGCTTGCGCGCCGGAACGGGTTGTGACGATGATTTCGACGGGGCAAACGAACGCGCCGCTGGTGCCTTCCGCGCCAGCTGGAAGCGCTCCGTCTGCGAGCGCTGCGCCTGCGCAAGCCCCGATAGCTCCTGTGCGGCAGCCGCCGACTCCTCGGCATTTGCGGCGGCGTTCTGCACGGCACCGTTGAGCAATTCCACGGCCTGTTGAATCTCCTCGATGCCCCCTTGCTGGGAGACTGTAGCCTCGCCAATCCGTTCCATGACGCCGTTCACGGTGGTGATCCGCTTCGATACATCGCGGAGCTGTTCATCCACATCCTGTGAGATGACGACACCACCTTCGACGCGCGTCACCGTATCCTCGATCAACGATGACGTTGTACGCGCCGCGTCGGCGCAGCGTAATGCCAGTGCGCGCACCTCATCGGCCACCACGGCGAACCCTCGCCCAGCGTCGCCAGCCCGCGCCGCTTCCACCGACGCATTGAGCGCCAGCAGATTGGTCTGGAACGCGATCTCGTCGATCGTTTTCACAATCTTTGCGGTTTCCCGTGCGGAGTTGCGCGTTTCATCCATCGCGGTGATCAGACGCTGTACACTCAAGACGCCCGTGGTCGCGGCGGCATTCGCACTGGCCGCGGCAGTCCGGGCACTTTCGACGTCGCTCGCGTTGGACTGGCCGAGCGCCGCAAGCTCATGCAGGTTCGCGGTGATCTCTTCAAGTCCGGCAGCTTGCTCTGAAGTCACCCGCGCCAAGCTGTCGGAGCCGCTCGCGATCTCCGTCGAGGCCCCCTCGATCTGCTCCGATGCCGTCTGCAAATCGCCCATCGCGTCTCGCAGCTGATCGAGTGCGACATTCATCGCGACGGCGGTGGCATCGTATTCGCCGCCAAAGCCCGTTGCGATCGTAGACGTCAAGTCGCCATCGCGCATCGCAATGATTGCCGGTCCAAGCTGGTCGGCCAGGAAGCGGCGCGTATTCTCATTTGTCTCCTCGTTGGCCACGCGCAGCTGTTCGACTGTGCCGGACGCCTCCTGCATGCGTGAAACGACGCTGGCAAACGCGCCGTGCATCAGAACCGCACCTTCAAATCGCGCCGCGCGACGCTCCGTCACGGCGCAGGCCAATTCGTCTGCACAACTTTCAAGCGCCCCTACTGCACCAATCACCGTGCGCACGGCCGCGGCCACACCCTCACCCGCAGGCACGACGTCCAGACGGCCTTCACCAACGGCAACCAGCGAACTGAAAACGTCCTGTGTGGTCAACGCTTCTTTTTCAAGCAGCCCCGCGAGAATCACCAGAACGCTTGTTTCGAAAACCACGAATGCGGCGTGTACACCAACCATGTAGTAGCCAGTCATGCCAGCCATCGGCTGCGCCATGACGAATACCCCGGCCCCCGACTGCTGCAACACATGGAACAGGACGTGATGAACGGCGATGAGTCCCGCTGCGGCAAATGGCACTTTCCAGTCGCGATACGCGAGCAACAGCGCCAACGCAGAAAAGATGTGGAAGTGCATTTCGGCCATGCCGTGCGCGAGCTGAATGAACAGCATCGAATAGAGCATGTACGACAGACCGACCGCGATGCGCGTCAGCGGCTCGCCGGCGCGCGTGCGCGTGAGCAGGAAGATGCCGATCGACAACGAGGTGCCAAACCCGATCGCCGTACTCCAGCCGCCAAAAATCGCTGCGAGCAGTAACGCGATGGGAAAATGACCGAGCAGAACGACGCCGTTCAGTCGATCCGCTGCTGCTCGGCTGTCGCCAAGCATCGTGGACGCATGAACCCGAGCAAGTGGGGCAGTATGGGACATCAGCCTGTCGTTGTGCATTTCGTCGTTGTCCGGGGGACTGCATCGCCTTGCCCGAGGTATCGTGGGATGCTCCGCACGTCCCCGTGGGGAACCCGTGTGACGATCCGGTGATATAGTCTCGACTGCTGCGCAACGCTCTTGAGCCCGTTCTTCGACAAAAGGGGAGCGTCGGCGTTTTCGCAGGGCCGCTAGCTTTCACGTGTATCTGCTTCCAGACCGCGGCCCGTTCGAAAAGCTCGGACGCCCGCATAGCCTCCATATACCTCATGTATCACCCTCCAGAGTCACAGCCCCGCAGCCGGCGCGCGTTCCTGTCCGCACTCGTAGTTGGAACGATCGGCACCGCGCTCGTGGCCACAAAGACCGCTGCCGCCCAGTCTGGCGATGCGTCGAGCGACGCTTCGACGCTGCCCCCGGGAGTGCCAACGGCAATCACTGTTTACAAAGACCCGAACTGCGGTTGCTGCGCCAACTGGGTGAAGCACATCAAGGCGGCCGGCTTCGTTGCTACCGTTCGCGATACCGCAGATATGGACACGGTGAAGGCGTCGATGGGTGTGCCAAAGGCACTCCAGTCGTGCCACACCGCGCGCATCGGCAGCTATGTCGTTGAAGGGCACGTCCCGGCGGATGTGCTAGTCAAACTGCTGCAGACCAAACCACTCGCCCTCGGCCTGGCCGTTCCGGGAATGCCGATGGGATCACCGGGTATGGAGGGCGGAAAGCCCGACAAGTACGACATCATGTTGTTCGACAAGACCGGCAAAGCCCGAGTCTTCGCGTCACGCTGAGCCAAGCGCCGATGACGGCCCAGGAAACCGGCGGGACGCGGCAGGCTGCAGTTGTCGTCGAACATGCGGAAGACCGCGACATTGCCGCGATCTCCACGCTGAACAACCTCTTTGCGCCGGATGGGCTGACGCTCCCTCGCAGTGAGGAGTTTGTGACCAGCCATTTGCAGGACTACCAGGTGGTGCGCAACGTTGACGGCACGGTCATCGGCTGCGTCGCCCTTGACGAGTATTCACCGTCGTTGGTGGAGCTCGTGTCGCTCGCTGTTGCCCCGGCCGCGCAAGGACACGGTCTTGGTCGGCGGTTGATCAGCGCGGCGGAGGAACTCGCCCGCCAACGTAGCTTTCCCGAGCTGTTTGCGATCACACTCGCCGATCAGCTCTTTCTGAGTATGGGCTTTCGCGAGTCGAACATCGAGCTCTTTCCGGAAAAGATCGCACGCTACCAGAAGATCTCGCGTTCGGAACTCAGCATCGGGCGGAAGTTCTGTTTCAGCTATCGGGTGGAGCCGTACCCGATGGGGTCGTGACGGGTTGGGGGGTTAGGGCGCATGCGCCGGTGTTGGAACAAGTGCGTGAGTGCGTAGCGGCACGAAGCGTCGCACGACTTCATTACGCGCGCGTACAAAGACAACGGGTGTGTTGGCGATATCGCGTCGTGTTGCGTATCCGCTGAGTGCGAGCGGACACACCGGTGCGCCAGCACGCACGGCCGCCTCGAACAGTGCCGAACGAAAGCGAAAAATGCGTTCACCAGCAGACGCCGTTCCCTCGAGGAAAAGCAGTAAGAGCTCGCCGTCGGGAAACGCCCGCTCGAAAGTAGCTATCGCACGCAGCTAGCACGCCGAGAATGTGTTGCGTAAATCGATGGCGAATCGTTCGGCGCACTCACCTGTGGTCGCGGGACAGACCCAGCATGAAAGCGGGCAAACGTGAAGCCTTCGGGCGTCAGCGCCGGGAGCATACCTGCGAACGGGTAACGTTCGTCGTGCCGAGTCGCCGTTCGATCCGCATCCAGCCACGGGTTGGTCACCCTCCCGCAACGGTCTGTACGCGGCGACCTTTAGTCATGCCACAATTTGTCGACCCCAGACTGCCGCGTCGTATTGATCGCTGGCGCAGCCCAGCACTCGGCCTCGAAATGCCGATCGTCACTTATGGTTGGGGCGGATATCCAATCCTTCTCTTCCCGACCGCAGCAGCGGATTTTCTCGAGAACGAACGCTTCTGGTTGGTGAAGGCAATTGAGCCGCTGCTCATGCAAGGGCGCATTCGTGTCTTTTCGATTGACAGCATCAACAATCTGGCGTGGATGGATCGCACCCTGCCGGTCGCCGAGTCGGCGCGTCGGCAAGCGCTGTACTCGCGTTACGTCGAAGACGAGGTGGTGCCGTTCATTCGGCACGTCGACGGCAACGGCTACGCGCGCGCGATCACGACAGGCGCGAGCTTCGGTTGTTTTCATGCGGCCAACGCATTTTTCCGTCGCCCCGATTTGTTTGGTGGCGTGATCGGCATGAGTGGTTTCTACGATCTCGAGCGCAGCTACTTCAAGGGCTACTCGGACGAGAACTGTTACTTCAACAACCCGGCGTGGTATGTCCCAAATATCGAAGGCGGTACACTCGATATGTTGCGCCACGACAGTCGCATTGCACTGATCGCGGGTCAGGGTGCGTACGAAGTCCCGCAAGCAACGCGATCATTTCACGACATTCTCGATCGTAAAGGCGTTCCGCACATCTTCGATCTGTGGGGCCACGACGTGAACCACGACTGGCCGTGGTGGAGAAAGATGTTGCCGCACTATCTGGAGAGGGTTGGCCTGTGAAAAACGTCAATCAACTACCGGCTGTGAACATCGCGAATCACAGCTATCAACATCAAAACAGGTCGGGTGAAATGCTCCGCGCAGCCCGTTCTCGCATCGCTGTCGTCGCGTCGTTGGCGCTCTTCGCGAGCCCACACTTCACGACGTCGGTATCCGCGCAGGCCAAGCCGATCGGCCAGCCGCTCAAGAGCGCCGACTTCGCGGCGCGCGTCGCGCATGTGAGAGCGCTGCTGAAAACGACGCCACTCATCGATTCGCACAACGATCTTCCGTGGGCGATGCGGGAGTTTGCCAGCGCACCACTGGACGTCGAAGCGTATGACCTGAACAAGCCCACGAAGGGGATGACCGACATTGCTCGTCTCCGGAAGGGCATGGTCGGTGGACAGTTCTGGTCCGTGTACATCCCGGGTGAGATTCGCGACTCAGGGTACGCGCGTGTTCAGCTTGAACAGATCGATGTGGCACGTCGCACGATTGCGAAGTATCCGAAGGATCTGAAGTGGTCGCTGACCGCGGCTGACGTGCGCGCCGCACACAAGTCCGGCAAGATCGGTTCGTTGCTTGGCATGGAAGGCGGACATGCAATCGAGAATTCGCTGGGTGCGCTCCGCGCGTACTACGATCTCGGTGCGCGCTACATGACGCTCACGCACAATGTCACACTCGACTGGGCCGACGCGGCGCTCGATGCGCCCAAGCACGGTGGACTCACCAACTTCGGTCGAGAAGTCGTGCGTGAGATGAACCGGCTCGGCATGCTCGTCGATCTGTCGCACGTGTCCCCGGGTGTGATGAGCAACGCACTCGATGTCAGCGAAGCGCCGGTCATCTTCTCGCACTCGGCGGCGCGCGGCCTCACCGACGTGGCGCGCAATGTCCCCGACTCGATTCTGGCCCGCCTGCCAGAGAACGGCGGCGTCGTGATGGTGACTTTCGTCCCTCAGTTTACCAGCAAGGCCGTGGTCGCCCATGCCGCCCGCGAAGGCGCGGCGCGAGATTCCATCGTCAAGTCAGTCCCGAAGGATTCGGTGGCGCAGATGAAGGCGCTTGCCGCGTGGCGTGAGAAGAATCCTGCACCACGCGCGACCATTGCAGA
>JAYUWD010000397.1:0-3617 GCA_043753735.1 Gemmatimonadaceae bacterium | reverse complement strand
TAGCCCATCCCGACGCCTAACGTCAGGTTGCTCTCGCGTGAGCCTTTGGTCACCACGCCGTACAGCACGCCCAGTGATCGTGCATCGCCTTTCGAGATGAATTTGCCGGGAAGCATTGCCGCAAGTGCGCCCACGGCGACGTTGAGTGTAGGTCGATTCACAATCGCGTACTTGGGAATCGCGTAGAAAACATTGTTGCTGAAATCGTCGCTTGGGAGGAGTAGCAGTCCGCCCCCCATCGTGAAGCGGTCGGTGATGCCGACAGCCGCACTGATTAAAAAGATCCAGAAGTCGCTGACGTAACCTTCGCCCTGGCGCAACGGAATTGCGGTGGGCGAGAAAATCAGCCGCGTGGGATGGGGATTCTCCGGCCATAATTCGCCGTTGCGAAGCGAAGTGGCGGGATATTGTGCCACGCTGCGCACGGCGCTGCGTGCGAGCATGGTAGACGTCACTGCGGACACGATGCGGAGCGAGTCGGCGGTGACGAGCACCACTCGGCCCACCAGCTTGCTGCCATCCTGCAACACCACCGCATGGATGACGGTCGTGTCGGCGGTTGCGATCGAATCGATGGGGATTCGCTGTGCTGCAAGCGATTCCGTGAAGCAGCTTATCCCCGCCAACAGTGTGCACAGCGCCCAGAATGACCTAACCATGCAACCCCCTTTCTCGATTCATTGTTTGAGAACGCCGAGGGCGACCGCGCCGTGCGAGGTAGCGTCGATCGTTCGATGATGATGAACGTGCGACATCACCACACGGCAGCGTAGAGTGCGGACGAAGTCCACGGTTACAAATGCGGGACGACGCCTGCAACCGGTTCGATGCGCAACAGTTGGAAGGCGGCGTTGGACACCAGACAGTACGACGCGAAAAAGTAAAAACCCGGTCCCGCAACGGCCGACAAATTTGCCGTGCCTTTTGCCGCCAGTAGCGAAATGAGCATACCGACGGCAAACACGTCGGCCATCGACCATTTACTCATCGACTGCACAATCGCGAACAGTCGATAACGCTGCGCCGAGTTGCGCATGGTGAAGATGGGAATGAGCAGTGTCGCCTTGGCGAGCGGGATTAGCACACTGAACCCCAGAATCAACCCGGCGACGAAGTTGTTGCCCGAGCTGTGAAGACTGGTGATCGCGCTCACCACGCTCCGTGTTTCGTTCGACAATACACGCTCGGTTCCGAACATCTCGATCGTTGCCTTGATGGTCAGCACCGGCTTGACGAGACCGGGCCAGAGCAAGGCCAACGAGACCAGTGACAGAAGCAGTGCGAGCTTGTTGCGGAGCGTCATCGTCTCTGCCCTTGTGACTGGAGTCATCATTTCCCCTTTTCGCGCGCGTCAACGATTCACCGAGCATCCGCACCAGTGCTTCGAGCGTGCAATTCTACTGCTTCACAAACGATGGATCCATCCAGAACACCTCCCAGTGGTATCCGTCCAGATCGCGAAAGCTCCATCCATACATATACCCGTGATCCTGTGTATCTGCAGCATGAGTGCCGCCGGCGGCGATCGCTTTATGCACCATCGCATCAACCTCGGCGCGGCTCTCGGCACTGAGTGCAAGCAGCATGTTCGTTTCGGTCGTGCGGTCTCCTCGCGGCCGTTTGCTGAAACTGTTGAACCGTTCTTCGTTAAGCAGCATGAAGTACGCGTCTTCGCCAATGAGCATTGCCGTCGACGATGCGTCGGTGAATTGTGGATTGAAGGTGAAACCGAGTTGCTCAAAAAATATGATGGAGCGTTGAATGTCAGCGACGGGAATGTTGACGAAAAGCTTTCGAGGCGTAGAAGCCTTGGTCCCAGCGTGGGTGATCGTCGGTGCCTTAGCGGATGCGTCGGTCATCAGTGTCGTGCCTCGGAGAGGGTGGCGTGTGTTGCGGCGCGGAGATTACACGTGCATTGACGTTTGCAGGGTTGGAAAATCATCGGTCCCGCCAAAGAATATTGGAAAAAGTATCGATCGGGACCGACCAGCGGAACAACATGCGGCGTCAGGTGACGAGTGTCATCGGCAAACCGAATCGCCGAAACAAGATTTCGACATCGAGATAAGAGACCATGCTCGTAATCTGCGTGTCGTTCATTTCGATCATGACGCAGAGGTCGGCATCGGTCAGCGCGACTCCGGCAGCGCGGCATTCGACGCGAACGGCAACGTCATCGCTGTGGCTTCGTGGGGCTACTTGAGCGGCGGTGGCGAAATCGGACGCAGCGCCGGTTTCGGTTACGCTTGTGTGGCCTGCAGCAACACTAACCGGGCTTGCGACGCCAACGCGCAATGGGTGGGCGTGCGGTCTACCGTGCCAAAGCCATCCACGTACGTGATGATGTTTGCTGGTTTGATCGGTATCAGCGTCTACTCGCGCCGTGACGGAGCGACGCACCGCGGTGCGACCATTTCTTCGCACCTACACATCACTTTCTCTCCTTCCGCTGCCACTTTGGAGAGGTCGCCGTCGGTCAGGATGACCCACCGTCCGTCGGGAGTGGAGCAGCCCGAACGTTTTGGTCGGGACACATTGAACGCCTGCATGAACGGACCCGTCGCGTCGGGGATTTGTCCAGTGATACGAGCAACGCGCGGGCACCTTTCGGTTGTCCTCCAAGGTTACCAATCGTAGGCCAACGGGATAAGAATTCCGATTGGGTTCGGTTGAGCATAGGGTGTGATCGCCGACCTCGCGCGCAGCCGAGAGCGGGCGTCGGCGCGACATCCGCCGCGCAGCTGTGCTTCGCAGGCGGTCACGTCTGAGGTCCCGTGCGGTTCCCGGGGCCCACAGTCTTTAAGTCGATGGGGCGCCGCGCCCAGGCGGGCGCCGCGGGCTAGGTGCCGTGCGGAGGTGCGCGAGGATCTGGGCGATCACCGACCCCTGAAGAATGCAGGCGACGATCCGAGCTAAGTGTCGCGTGGTGACGTAACTCTGTTCGAGGACGTGCACCAGCATCCGCGCGAGGAACTCCAGCGGATCGATGGTCTGCTCCCGAATAACGACCGCGTAACGCTGGACAAACGTAGTGCTCGCATTCTTGGCGCTCACTGCGACGCGTCCGCCGAGAAATGCCCCCGACGGCTTCGGCGATCGCTCACTCTACTGCCAGGAGCGTTCACATGAATTCGTTCATGCACATACTGCGTAATCCAAACATTGGTCAACGTTCGTCTCCCACCACCAGCGCGCGGCGATATTTACGCTTTGCGCTTCTCACGGTGCTGTTGTGTGTCATCGCCGGTTGCAAGGACGCAACCGCACCGATAGACGCCAGCTACGAGAATCCAGTTGGCACGCACGTGGGTACTTTCGTGGCAATCGCTGGCAAGGGTGTCGGCGGGGTGAGTGTGACACCAAAGTCCATTTCTGAAGGATATTTCGCCGCAGATATCAAGGTGCGCGTGCGCGGAGCTCTGCCTAATACCACCTATACAGTCCAACGGGCACCCGAGATCGGGCGCGTCAATGCCAGCAACGGGGTCTGCGAGCGGGCGCTCGGCTTTGCGCCGTGGTCGTCGATCGATCCGCCAGCGCCTGGATTTCTCACATTCGTTCCAACGGGCAGCACAACACCGATTTCGCTGACGACCACAGCTGCTGGCGACGGTCTT
>JAYUWD010000396.1:0-3619 GCA_043753735.1 Gemmatimonadaceae bacterium | reverse complement strand
ACGATCGCCGGTGACATCGACAAGCTCGTACCCAAGGCGTCAGAGCTGGCGACCATGAATCCAAAGGGGCTGTTCATTCCCGCAGAGGCTGTGCCGGGGAAGAAGGACAAGCCTGTTACGCGCAAATTCATCTCGGTGCTCGGCACACAGGATCCGGTTGGCGGGCATCTGCTCGGCAAACGCAACGCCTGGGCTTTCATGGACATGGACCAGCAGGAGACGCACTTCGTGGCACAGTCGCTAATCGGTCCGGATCCGGAGAAGGCGTTGGCACTGGCGCTCAATTCTGGCAGCGGGGCAATTGGTGCGGCCACGTCCGTCATCAAGGATCCACATTCGTGGAGCGAATACATGAAAAGTCAGAGCGCGATGCTTCAGAAGTTGCTCGCATGAGCGCGTACGTGGAAATCACGCGTTGTTTCGTCGCGTCGGCGACGATCGCCGTCGTCGCTTCGATGTTGCCCCTGAGCGAGGCGCGGGCGCAAGCCGCGCCCGCAGGAACCGCCGTGCTGGCACTCGCCGATTCACTGACGCTCGGCGACTATTGCAAAGCATCGCGTGACGTGATGGCGTTGGATACGGTGCGCAAACTGCTTGGCACACGAGTTGTCGAGCTTCAGTCCAATGTCGACAAGTTGTGCGATCCGCGCGTTGCGGCCTTCACGCTGCGCACACTCACCGGGGATCAACCCGCCGCATTTGCCGCGGTCGCGCGTCGGCAACAGGAGGCGTACCACGAGGTGGCACGTGTACCGTTGCGCGACGTGACGGTGCTGGTCGATCGCGAGTTGCGAAGCGACGATGACATGCGACGGGCCATTCGCGCTGCGTCACCGACAGCGGCTGCGCCGTTCGTCACGGTAACCGAGGTGGCGCGTCGACTGTTTCTTGAGGAAGCCGGCGCGCGGTCGGTGAAGCATCTCGCCAATTATGAACGCAAGCTCGGGCCGCAGGCGCCGCAACTGAACGGCGTTGAGGTGCTGCTCAACTACACGGCACAGCGGTGGATTCCGGGATTTGCGCCATCGGTCAAACGTGGACCATCACCGCTTGAAGTAATCGCGAACTATGTGCCCAGTTATGCGAGTAGTGTCGACCGGAAGGCCGTTGCCGTGTCTGCATCAGAGTTTGGTGTGCGGCGCTATCTCTTTGGCGACAGCTGGGGGAAGACGGGCAAAGAGGGCATCATCAAACCGGCATACTGGTCGCTTGGCGCACTCGTTGCCAGCGACAAGAATGGCGCGCTGTCGTGGCCTTGGGATGGCCGCGCGCGCACCGGCGTGTTTGTCGGGTGGGGCGAGCTCAAGGTCGGCTATATCGCTGGACGCAAAGGCTCTGTGCTGGTGACGCGTCAGGTGCAGTTCATTCCGTATGTGTTCTGATGTCGTCGAGCGCGCGTGCATGCAACAGCTGGTCAATTGCTTCTGATGCGCGCGTGAATCGTGCTGGCCAATCGCCGCCAATGCGTGTGAAGGTTGCACCAAGTCGGTGAAGCGTTGCTTCGAACAGTTGCTGCACCTCCTCGCGCCGGTCGCCGCGATCACGGACCTCGTCGGCGATCCACGGCACATCGATATCGAGTAGCAGATAGAGTTCGGGACGCCGCAGCATTGCTGCCTCTTCGATGAATGCAGGGCAGCGACCAAAGTAGTGATGGCAGTACACGACCGTGCTGAGCAGATCGGTATCCTGGATCAACAGTGTCGACGCGCGAGCAATGAGTGCATCTTCGCGTGCGCCCTGTCCGAAGGCGATCGGGCCGTGATCGCGAAAATCGAGAGGACGATCAAGTGTCGCGGCATACTCGCGTACATACTCGGGAACACACGCAACGCCGTAGTGCAACGCGAGTTGTGCCGCAAGCGTGGTCTTGCCAACGGACTCGGAGCCCGTCAGGACAACGCGGGTGAGGTTCGGGCGAACGATCGCTTCCATTCGATGTGGCCAATGATGGCAAGGATGAGGAAGACGGCGTAGAGCAGTGCGGTGAGTCGGAGCCCGCGCATGACAAAAACGCCTACGTACACCACGTCGAGGGCAATCCAGAGCGCCCAGTTCTCAAGCAGTTTGCGCGTCATCATCCATTGCGCGATGAGACTACTCACGGCGAGTGCGGCATCCAGCAGCGGCAGTTTCGAGCCGGGAATGCGCGACGTGATGGTAAATACGAGCATCCAGCATGCGAGACCAAGTGTCGCGAGAGTCAGCGCGAGCTTCGCGCTTGTGCGAGTGACGACGACTGCTCCCCGCTCTGGGCCGCCGCGTAACCAGTGCCACCAACCGTAGAACGACAGGACGAAGTAGACCACCTGCAAGCCGGTATCCGAATACAGCCCCGCACGCGCAAAGACAACGACATACAACAGCGCGTTCAGCACGCCGAGTGGCCAGCTCCAGATGTTCTCGCGGGTTACGAGATACACGTTGAGCACACCGGTGACGAAGCCGAGCAATTCAGTGGCTGAACTTCCGTTCGCGGCGAGCCAATCGGTCAGGGCGTTCATGCGCGGAAAGGTACACAACGGCTACACACAGCCGCGACGCATGATTATGCTTGGTGCACATGACCGGGGTGCCGACGCCGCTAGTGAGCGTTGGCTGAGAGAGTCCCGTAGAACCTGATCCGGCTCGTACCGGCGTAGGGAGTCCTATGAAGTTCAGCCTGACCCGGGCGCGCAAGGCGCGCCTGAGCATCGCGTCGCTGCATGACGCAACTCGTGGCGTGCGCACTGCGGCGCAGCCCTTTCCTTTTTGTCCTGTCGCGACTGCGATTGCGATCGTCTGCGTTGCCACTGTGCTTCCGTGTGCCGCACGGCCGCTCAGTGCCCAGTCCCAGGACAGCGCGCGAACGGCAGCGGACAGCGCGCGTCGCATCGAGCGTGTGCTCGTGCGCGCGATTCGCGCGTCCGATGCAGCGCCGATTGCACAGAAGACTATCGATCGTGCCGAAATCAAGCAGCGCAATTTCGGGCAGGACGTACCGCTGTTGTTGCAGGGTGCATCGCCCGCGATCACGGCCCATACAGAGACTGGTACGACGTCCGGCTACAGCTATCTGCGTCTGCGCGGCATGGATCAGACGCGCATCAACATTACGCTCGATGGTGTGCCGCTGAATGACATGGAAGACCAGGTGCTCTATTTCGCGAATCTGCCTGACCTGATGTCGAGTGTGCAGTCGGTGCAGGTGCAACGCGGAGTTGGCACGAGTTCCGCCGGTACCGCGTCATTCGCCGGCTCCGTGAATTTCGAAACGACGCCGATCGCCCTGCGCGATGCCGGTGTTGAAGCGCAGCTCCAGTTTGGCTCGTTCAATTCACGCAGACTCAGTGCTGCCTTTCGTTCCGGGCTGGTGAACGGAAACTTTGCCGTGTACGGCCGCATGAGTGCGCTGCAGACCAACGGTTATCGAGATCACAGCGGCGTTGAAGGTCGATCGGCGTTTGTCGGTGCGGGATGGTTTGGCCGTCGGAACATCGTCAAACTGACGACACTCGTTGGTTTGATGGCGGACACGCTGTCATACACCGGGGCGACGCTCGCCGAGCTGGCGAAGAACCGGCGGTACAATCCGCTCGCGCCGAGTGAGCTCGACAAGTTTGGTCAGCAGATGGTGGCG
>JAYUWD010000395.1:0-3634 GCA_043753735.1 Gemmatimonadaceae bacterium | reverse complement strand
GCACCAAGGTTGGCAATCTCGTTTTTTCGGCGGGGCAGCTTGGACTGGATCGCGCAGCGCCCGACACGACGGTTGGGGGACAGACCAAAGTCGCGCTCGCGGGGATCAAGAAGATCTTTGAAGCGGCCGGCAGCTCGATGGCGCAGGCGCTCAAGTGCACGGTGTTTCTGATCGACGTAAAAGACTTCGCGGGCATGAACGCCGCGTACAAGGAGTTTTTCCCCACGTCACCGCCAGCTCGCTCGACGGTCGTTGTTGCCGCACTCGTTGCCGCTGGCGCGAAGGTCGAAATCGAGTGTGTGGCGGCGATACCGGGTAAGTAGCAAGAAAAAGCAACTGACTGACGCGTAATCTCCGCGTTTTTTCGCGTCAGTCAGTCGCCGTTGATTCTGTTGTTATTTGCCCGTCGGCCACACCACGCCTTGGTTGTTGCGGGTGACGGTGCCAATGCCTTTGTACGTGAACTTCTGGACGCGTTTGCCTTCGTACGTTTCGGTCGTGTAGACGTTGCCCTTGGAATCAGTGGCGATGCTGTGCACGGCAAAAAATTGACCGGGCTGACGTCCCCCGTCGCCGAAGCTGGTGAGAATTTCCAGCGTCTGGCGGTCGATCACATGCACCTTCTCATTGCGACCGTCGGCGAGAAAAATGTATTTCTGCGCCGGGTCGCGTGAGAACGCGATGTCCCACACCGAGCCGTCCCCGCGGGTGCGTGGTGCGATCTGCACTTCCTTCACGAAGGAACCGTCCTTCTTGAAAACCTGAATGCGATTGTTCGGACGATCGCAGACGTACACCAGACCATCGGTGGTCGGTTCGGCGCAGTGCACCGGATTGCGGAACTGCTTGGCCAACGGCGCGTCGGGATTATACGGGCCCAAATTCGCGTCATCCGGCTTGTTGCCATAGGCACCCCAAAAACGCTTGATCGCACCGGTGTTCATGTCGATCACCGCGACGCGCTTGTTGCCGTAGCCGTCCGCGATGTAGGCCTCACTGGCCTTGGCATCGAAGGTGATTTTTGCCACGCGTCCAAAGTGCGAGCTGTCGTTGCTGGCCGCCGCCTGTTTGGCTTTGCCATACTGCTTCAGAAACTTGCCTTCGTGCGTGAACTTGAGGATGTGCGAATCGCCGACGCCGTTGCCGCCGATCCAGACATTGTCCTTGTCGTCGATGGATACGCCGTGATTGGATGACGGCCAATCGTAGCCTTGGCCCGCGCCGCCCCACGCTTTCACCAAGTTGCCTGCGGGGTCGAATTCCACGACTGGCGGTGCCGCGCTGCAGCACTCACCAAGTGGCGGGTTTGCCGACGCACCTGATTCGGTCCGCTGATTGAGCGTCGAGTCGCCACGATGGATGACGAAGATGTGATCGCGACTATCGACACCCACTCCGATCACCGAGCCCAAAATCCAGTGATTGGGGAGTGGCTTCGGCCAGACCGGGTCGACTTCGAAACGGGGCGCTTGCACCGTTTGGCGCACATCGGCGCGCAACGATGCCTGCCCAAGGCCAAGCGCGAGTACCGTCACTCCCAACACACCCCAGCCGACTCGTGTTCGTGTTCGTGTTCGTGTCCCTGTCATGCGTTGCTCCCGATTGTGGCATGCCCCCGTGTGTTTTGCCGAGGGCGATGATAAGTTCGTGTGAACTAACTCCGTCTCCCACCGCTGTCCAGAGACTGCTGCCCACCGTGTCCGGTCTCGCATCGCGCTTCAGCGCACGCGACCATCATCGCTCGACGATCGCTGCCCGCCCGGCAATCCCCACGGCATTGCGTGTCATGCTGCTGGTGGTGGCGATGCTGCTTTGGCGATTTGTCGTGCCGATGGCGCACGAAATTCCACCATCCCTGGTGGTGCGCGCCTTCGTAAAAGCGGAGGGACAACGATTGCGCGTATTGGTGCGGGTGCCACTCGAAGCGATGCGAGACGTTGAATTCCCGTTGCGAGGCGCAAAATCCGACGCCGCATCGCTCGACCTTGCGCGCGCTGATTCAACGTTGCGCGATGCGGCGAGGTTGTGGGTCGCTGACGGGATGGTGCTTTTCGCCGATGATGTCCGACTCGACCCGCCGACGATTGCGTCGGTGCGTGCCGCGCTGCCATCCAATCGCGCCTTTGCCAGCTACAACGGTGCTTTCGCACAAATGTCGAGTGAGCCGTTGCCCGTGAGCACAGACGTGCCCTGGAAACAGCTGTTGCTCGATGTGATGCTCGAGTATCACATGGATCGCGCGGAAGCAGCAATCTCCATCCAGCCAGCGCTGGCGCATCTGGGCGTGCGCACGACAACCGTGTTGCACTACCTGCCCCTCAATGGCGCGGAGCGTGTGCTCACCTACGACGGTGATCCTGGACTCGTGCATCTTGAACCGGGATGGTGGCAGGCGGCGAGTCAATTCGTGCTCGCGGGGCTCACGCACATTCTCGACGGCATCGACCATCTGCTGTTCCTGCTCTGTCTGGTAATCCCGTTCAGGAAAGCGCGTCCGATCATCGCGTTGGTGACGGCGTTCACGGTCGCGCACTCCATCACGCTCGTTGCGTCGGCCGCCGGCTACGCGCCCGATGCCCTCTGGTTTCCACCACTGATCGAAGTCTTGATCGCGCTATCGATCGTGTACATGGCGTGCGAGAATATCATTGGCGCAAAAATCGAGCGACGCTGGCCGATCGCGTTCGGTTTTGGTCTCATTCACGGATTCGGGTTTTCGTTCGCGCTGCGCGACACCCTGCAATTTGCCGGCTCGCATCTGACGCTTTCACTCGCCGCCTTCAACGTCGGCGTCGAACTTGGGCAGCTGGCGGTACTCGCCGTCATGATTCCCGTCCTGCACTACCTCTACACGCGCATCATGGCCGAACGGATTGGTACCGTGTTGTTGTCGGCGATCGTCGGACATCAGGCGTGGCACTGGATGATCGATCGCGGCACCGTGCTCCGGCAGTATTCGTTTCTGTGGCCGACGATGGATACGCTGTTCGTCGCGAACGCGATGCGTCTGCTGGCGATCATGCTGGTGCTGGGTGCTGCCGCCTGGGCGATCTCCGGCCGCATCGGTCGCTGGCTCACGCCATCACGCGCGTCGACGGCGTTGGCATGCATCTTGGCACTGGCGGCGGTGGTGGGGCCGACTGCGGCGAGGGCACAGACGGCATCACGGAGCACGTTGGCTGGTGTGTACACCGCCGAGCAGGCGCAGGCGGGACGCGACGTGTTCGTTGGATCGTGCACCGGCTGTCATACGTCGGCATCGCACACCGGGGCGATCTTTTTGTCGCACTGGGCCGGTAAGCCGTTGAGCGAACTGTACGGATTTGTCAGCCAACGCATGCCGAAAACGACACCCGGCAGTTTGAGCGAAATCGAATACGTGTTTGTCGTCGCGTACGTGCTCAAGCTCAACGGCATGCCCGCGGGAAAGACTGAACTCTCAGGCGATCCGGAGCTCATGAACGACATCCGGTTCGACGCGACCCGTGCGTCGGCTGCACCCAGGGCGAAAGCGCCACTCAAGGCCCGTGTCGGCGCGCGGGCCGCTGCGACCAAACGTGGCAACAGCTGACGTACGGCTGGCCGCAGGAGTTCACGTCATAACGGCGATGTTATAAAAGAAGGTGATGGCCGT
>JAYUWD010000394.1:0-3643 GCA_043753735.1 Gemmatimonadaceae bacterium | reverse complement strand
ACGGCTATCCGCCGATGGCGCCCAGCGACGGGAACAAGCGGCTGTTGGCCCTCCATGAACAAGCCAGCCGCGACCTTGGCTTGGGCCTGGTGCAACCAGTCGATCCGTCTAAGGCCGGTGCAGCCGACGTGTCATTCATTGCGGGAATCGTACCGATGATCATCGACGGCGTGGGACTCGCTGGTCATGACGATCATTCGTCGCAGGAGACTGCAGATCTCCGCTCACTTTCAGTGCGGGCAAAGCGGGCGGCGGTAACACTGCTGCGACTGTCGCAGACCAAACCGCTGGTTCCTTAAGCGGAAACGCATCGTATGCGATCAGCCGCAGTGTTCGACAAAACTCACGGTCGGAAGTGATCCGGCACGGTACTCGATCACCCTCGCGCCGTCAGTTTCGAAGATGAGCCGTTTGTTCGAATCGGATGGAGCGGCAGGCGTCACGACGAGATAGTGCCCCTTCTCGAGATACTTGTGGGGCTGCACGGAGACCCGTCCTACGTAGAGTGATTCAACGCGCGCTTCGGTGTCGCCGACGCGCGCACCAACCTCAGTCCTGATCGCCGTGTCCTTCGTGTCGAACCGTTCAATGCGGCCATCGACGATCGTCGCGAGCACCTTGCCCGGTGCGCCGGGCAAAGGGACTTCGTGACAGCCGACCGCCGTGTCGGCCTTGAAGTCGCCATTCAACGCCCTCGTTGCTTCGTCAATCGACATACCGGTGCGCAGGGGGCCGATCCCCTGCGCTGTCATGGCCCATGACACAGGGCCACCCACCGGAGCGGACGCGGCAGCTGTATCCTTCCGGGCCGCGCCCGCTGTATCGGCTCCACGGTTCGATTGCGTGTCCGACTTGCACGCGACGATGGTGACGACAATGGCCGCGACAAACCCGATTCTGTATTGCACTGTTGATGATCCTCCAAAGGAAGTACGTGTCATCGCGCGGCTTTCGCCCGCCGCGTCACAACCATGCGGGTCACGTTATTCTAGGGTACGATTTCCGTGCGCTCGCCGACCAGCCGATAGAGAAAAAGCGCGCGCCCCGTCGTCGCGACCAAGTACGTCGTACTGGTGTCTGCGACCACGGGTTGAACGACGTAGCTCATCTGCACGGCGCGACCTTTCCCCGCCTTCATCTTATCGGCGACATATCGCGAGTAGTACAGCGAAATTGCAACCGTCCAAAGTCCCGTCATGAACACCCAAACCCACGTCGGCGTTTTGCGATCCGACGCCCACCAGCTCTTCATTGCCTTGAACTTTGCACTGAGACGCATCGTCGCGCGGTAGTACATCCACCCGGCGACGATTGGCACGATCGTGGCAACGATCAACAGTGGATCGCGTGCCGGTGCCAGCACAAAGTCCGACGGATCGGCGTATTGCAAAATGTTCACCCGAAACGAAAGCAGCACCCACGCCTCGTGCAGTAGTCCGATCAGGACCAACAGCAGATAGCCAACGGTAAGCATCACGCCGGCGTGTTCAGCCTTGAACGAATACGTCCAGCCGCTCTCCCGTGCCTGCGTCTGCTCCCTGTCGGTCATTGCATCTCCCGCATGTTACGCCGCCGTTAAGTGAGGCGCCGACGCCATGCTCGCGCTAGGCATGATTTGCTGTCGCCATTGGCTTGAGCGTGCGGCGAGCGATGAAGAACACTACAGTTGCAACGGCTAGTGTGGCGATCAACACGGTCCATTCGCCCGACGTGATGCTGGTAAGCAGCCAAGCAATCAGTGCAACGGTGATGATCGGAATGACGGGCCCCCCAGGCACGACGAACGGCACCGCCCCATCCTGTCTGATTCCGCGCTTGCGCAACATCATCGTTGCGAGTGCGCAGCCGGCGTACAGCAACAGCGCTGCAAGATTTGAAATCACGGCGAGCTGCTCGAACGAATTGAAGATGGCCAGCAAGCACACCATCGTGGTCTGCAGCATGATCGCGATGTGCGGCGTGCGATACGTCGGGTGCACTGCGCCAACGATGGGCGGCAGCAGCCCGTCCTGTGCAAACTTCCAGACCGCGCGCGGCACGGCGAGCGTCATGCCGCTGGCGTAACCGAACATCGAGATCGTGGCTCCCACAAGCAACAATACACGTCCCGGCGATCCAAGAAATGTTTCCGCCGCAAACGCCAGCGGCGCGGTCTTGACCGTAGCAAGCGAATCGCCAAGCAAACCTTGAGCGACCAGGTGCACCGAGAGATACAAAAGCGTGATACCGATCATCGCGATCGCGAGTGCGCGCGGCACCGTGCGCGCCGGATCTTTCACCTCACCACTCGGCACCAACGCACTCTCAACACCACTGAACGCGAACATCAGCACGATTGCCGCACGCGCGAGACTTGACGGCGTTGGCATGTCATGCACCGCAAGATTTGAGGGTGTGATGAAAAAGACGCCAACGAAGACGAACACCAGCAACGGCAGCAGCTTGGCGAAACTCGCAACAACGATCAGGCGCGTGCCCTGCTCCACACCACGCACGTTGACGTAGGCGAAGAAGACGAACATTGCGACGAGTGTCGGGATGCGGATTGACGGCATTCCGACCAACACACCCAGTCCGTCGGCAAACGCGGACGACACACCTGCGACAGCCGTGGTGCCGAGCATCCAGAGCAGGACGCCAGCGAGAAAGCCCACGTAGGGGCCGAACACCGACTCGACGTACGCGTATGGTCCGCCGGTCATGGCGACGCGACTGCCCGCTTCCGCGAAACAGAGCACCACGCACCCCATGACGGCTGCGCAAATCAGGTAGACGAACGGCGCGGCGGGACCAGCCGCTGCTGCAGCACCAGCGGGGAGGCGGAAGATTCCGCCGCCAACGGTGACGTTGAAGATGCTGGCCGCGAGACCCAGCACGCCGACAGCGCGAATGAGACCGGGCGTCGATTGGGAGGCAGTTGATGAGGGCACGAAAACAAAATGGCTCGGTGCCACGCCGCGCACCACTTTCCTCCCCGCTCAAGCGGTAGATGGCGGAAATCGGGTTGAATAGAAGTATCGAGTTTGGTGGTAGCCACGGCGGGTTTCCCGAGTCAATCAGATGGTTTAGTATTTCGCTCGACCGTCGTGCCGTCGAAGAGGGCCCAAAAGGGGGGCTGGAACTCATATTTCGTCGGTCTGTTGTGTCTTCCTCTTGCCCGGTCCGACATGCCGCTCGCCCGCCGCCTTCCTCGCGTTGCCGCGACACTGTACTCACTCAGCATCTTCATCGGCGTTGTTGGCGCCGCCCCTTCGATCACGCAGGCACAGACGGCGACCGCATCGTTGCAGCTCACGGCGACGGAGTTTGCGGCGCGCCGTGATGCGCTTGCCGCGCGAATCGGGAACGGTGTGGTGATCGCCTTTGGCGGACGCACACTAGTCCACGACTTCGGCACATTCTTTCAATTGCCGAGCTTTCATTATCTCACCAACTACGACGAGCCTGATGGCGCGTTCGTGATGGTGGTGCGAAACAAACGTGGTGTGGGTTCGCTCTTTCTCACGCCACTCAATGCACGTACGGCGTTCTACTATGGGCAGCGTGTAGATACGGCGGCGAGTGAAAAACTATTCGGTTTGCGCGGACGGCCATTCACGGCGCTGGACGCGACGCTCGACTCGCTGGCCAGCGCCGGACTCCC
>JAYUWD010000393.1:0-3647 GCA_043753735.1 Gemmatimonadaceae bacterium | reverse complement strand
CGACGATCACCGCGCCGCTGGCGGGCACGGTATCAAGAAAAATGGTGGATGTCGGTCAGCTCGTTCAGCCCGGCCAGACGCTCTTCTCGATCGTTTCCGACAGCGGTGTCTTCGTGACCGCGAATCTCAAGGAGACGCAGCTGTCGCGCGTCCATGTCGGACAAAAGGTCGATATCGACGTCGACGCCTACGGCGCATCGGCCGAAGGCGAAGTGGAAAGCATCGCGTCAGCCACTGGTGCCAAGTTCGCGCTGCTGCCTCCGGACAACGCGACGGGCAACTTCACCAAGGTGGTGCAGCGCGTGCCGGTGCGTATCAAGGTGACCAGGGGACTTGGTGCGGATCGTCCCCTCCGTCCCGGCATGTCCGTCGTCGCCAACGTCATCGTGAAGTAACGCCCGCGTTACGCGATACATTCGACAGGTCATCAGCACCGTGTCAACTACAGCACTCGAACCCGCAGTACGCGTTGTCGGCTCGATCCCGACAACGGAGCGGTCGCGCGCTGCCGTCGCGGATGATCCATACAAGAATCGCTACCTCATTGCGATTGCCGTGACACTCGCCGCGGTGCTGGAGCTTGTCGACACGTCAATCGTCAATGTCGCCATTCCGCACATGATGGGCACGTTGGGCGCCACGCTCGACGAAATCGCCTGGGTGTCGACGTCGTACATCATTGCCAACGTCATCGTCATTCCGATGTCGAGTTGGTTGTCGTCGTTTTTTGGACGTCGGCGCTACCTGACCGGCTCGATCCTGCTCTTCGTCGCCGCTTCGTTCTTCTGCGGTGCCGCGACCTCGCTCTGGGGACTCGTCTTCTGGCGTGTGATCCAGGGACTCGGCGGCGGCGCACTGCTTTCGACGGCCCAGACAACGATCTTCGAATCGTTCCCCCCGGAAGAACGCGGCATCGGACAAGCGATTTTCGGCATGGGTGTGATGGTCGGTCCGACACTGGGCCCGACGCTCGGCGGCTACATCGTCGACGCGTATGCGTGGCCCTGGATCTTCTACATCAACGTGCCGCTCGGGATCGGCGCTGCATGGATGGTGTGGACGTACGTGCGCAACGCGGCTCACCAGGTGCGCGCAACGTCGATCGACGTGGTTGGCATTGCACTACTCGCACTGGCCGTGGGCTCTTTGCAATGGATGCTCGAACGCGGTGAACGATTCGACTGGTTTGAGTCGCGCTTTGTCATAATGCTCGCGTGCACAAGCCTCGCGTCGGCGATCGCACTCGTCTGGCACGAATTGAGGACACCGGAGCCGATCATCGACTTCCGCATCCTCAAATCGCGACAGCTCGCGCCCGGTGTTCTGTTCGCCTCCTTTCTCGGACTCGCTTTGTACGGCTCGGTGTTCGTGCTGCCGGTGTTTCTGCAATCGCTGCACGGCTACACCGCTTGGCAGACGGGGAAAGTGATTCTTCCGGGCGCACTGGCCTCAGCGTTCACGATGGCGCTGATGGGTCGCCTCAGCTCAAAACTCGACGCGCGACCGCTCGTCGTGATCGGATCGTTCTTGTTCCTGGCTTCGATGTATCTCCTGTCTCGTATCACGCTTGATGTCGGACAGGAAGAGTTGTTCTGGCCGTTGATTTTGCGCGGCGTTGGACTGGGATTGATCTTCGTGCCACTCACCAACGCAACCATGGCTGGTTTGCCGGTGACGTCGATCGGTCAGGGGACGGGGCTGTTCAACCTGATGCGGCAACTGGGCGGGTCACTCGGAATCGCCATCATGGCGACGCTGCTAGGGCGATTTTCGTCGACGGAGAAGGCGGTACTGACCGAGCATGTCGGTTCGTACGATGCCCTGACCACCGAACGCATGGCGGCGCTGTCACGCGGCATGATCGCCCGCGGCGCCGATGCGTTGACGGCCAAGCAGCAGGCGCTCGCCATACTCGATCATCAGATGTCGGCGCAGGCGAGCGTGCTTGCGTTTTCGAAGTTGTATCTGATCAGCGGGGTGCTGCTGGTGGTGGCGCTGCCGTTGTTGTTGGTGTGGAGAACGGGGAGAGCGACGGGGAGGGCGGGGGCGGAGCTGGCGCACTGACCCGGGTGCTTGAACATCGGAGCGTCGAGTTTGCAGTTTGAGTTTCGAGTAGCCAGTAGTCTGGAGTCGCAGATCCGAGCTTCGCCGTCCCTTCGAATAGCCCCGTCCCCCGCTTCCCATTAATCTTGAGCAGCGCCTTCGCCCACCCTCTCCCCCGCCTTCGTGTCCCTTCCGACCCGCGCCGAAGCTCTCGCCTTGATGGAATCCTGGACGGCGAGCGAATCGCTCCGAAAGCACATGTTTTCGGTCGAAGCAGGGATGCGCGCCTACGCGGTCCGATTTGGTGAGGATGTGCAGCGATGGGCGCTTGCCGGGCTGATCCACGATTTCGACTACGAGCGCTTTCCAAACGCTACCCAGGATGCCGACGTCGAACATCCGGCCGAAGGCGTTCGCTATCTGCGTTCGGTGGGGTGGCCGGACGATGTCTGCGAAGCTGTGTTGGGGCACGCGCACTACACCGGCGTGGCGCGCATCACGCGCATGTCGCAGGCCCTCTTTGCCGTCGACGAGCTGACGGGGCTGATTACCGCATCGGCGCTCGTGAAACCGTCCAAAGCCGTATCGGACGTGGATGTGCCTGGAGTGCGCAAGAAGATGAAAGACAAGGGTTTTGCGAGAGGGGTCAATCGCGATGACATCATTCAAGGCGCCGAAGCGCTTGGCGTCCCGTTGGATGAACACATTCGAATTGTGCTGGTGGCGATGCAGGAGATCGCGGGTGCACTGGGCCTCGCTGGAGTCGGTAGCGGCGACTCCCATTCAACGACTGTCGCGGGAGACGCGTATCCCTGATGACTCCACCACACCGCATGACATCCCTTGCCCTTCCTATTCCTGCCTCGAGGCCCTCATCGGGCGGCGAACGCGCGGAAACGGAAGGGTTGGGACAGGGTCACGCGGCGGATCAGGCTGGAGTTCGCGTTGAACGCGTACCGCCGCTCCTGCCTGTGAACGACTTGCCGTTTCCCTCGGCGGATGTGCTCGAAGAACGGGCTCTCGTCCACGCAGCGCAGCGTGGCGACAACAGCGCGTTCGCGGGACTGGTGCATCGGCATCAGCGGCGGGCCTACGCCGTGGCACGTTCGATTGTGCTGTCGCACGATGACGCCGAGGATGCGGTGCAAGAAGGGTTTTTGCATGCGTTCCGCGCACTTGAACGGTTCCGTCCTGAGCAGGCATTTGGTGCGTGGCTGCACCGGATCGTCGCCAACGCCGCGCTGGACATCGCGCGTCGTCGTAAAGTACGCGACGCCGACGAGTTGCCCGAGACGTTGTCCTCTCCGCATCGCGATCCGGCGGAAGCAGATGAATTGCGCACGCGTTTGGCTCAGGCGCTCGCGACACTCGGCGAACGTCAGCGCTCAGTCATCGTGTTGCACGACGTCGAGGGATACAAGCACGCCGAGATAGGCGCACTGCTCGGAATTCCCGAGGGGACGGCGCGATCTGACCTGCACCATGCCCGATCGCATTTAAGGCGATTGCTGGGCAACCTGTGGAGCATTAAATGACGGATTTCAGACAGATCGACGCTGGGCGGAGCGAGGGCGACGATCTCGCGATTACGTCCCTGCTGCGCA